>JACNHM010000333.1:0-14588 GCA_014383605.1 Chloroflexota bacterium | reverse complement strand
CCGTTGATGGTCTCGGCGCCGGCCAGCCGCGCCTGTCGCAGCAGCTTCGTCTCCGGGGGCCGGTAGATCAGGTCGCAGGCCAGGAGGTGGGGCGGAAAGGGCAGCGTGTCTGGCCAGAGCGACGTTTCTTCGTGCGGCCACATGCCCACGGGGGTGGTGTGGACCAGGAGGTCGGCGTGAAAGGCTTCCTCGGCGAGGGCATCGTGGTCGAGGCTGCGGCAATTGAGGGAGCCGGGGGAAACGGCGGGAGCCAGGTGCTCCACCAGCAGTTCGGCCCGGGACAGGGTGCGGTTGAGGATGGTCACCTGCGCGCCGGCAGTGGCCAGCGCGTAGACGACCGCCCGTGCCCCGCCCCCGGCGCCCAGCACCAGCGCTCGCCGGCCGCGTGGCTGGAAACCTCTTTCCCGCAAATCGGCGAGGAACCCCATCCCGTCGGTGTTGTCCCCCGACAGCCGCCCATCTTCCCCCACGACAATGGTGTTCACCGCTCCGATGGCCTGCGCGGCCTCGGTGATGCGGTCGAGATAGGGCATCACCGCCTGTTTGTGGGGCACGGTCACGTTGGCCCCGCGAAAGCCCAGGGCCACCATGCCCCGCAGCGCGGCCTCCACCTGGCCGGGCGGCACGGGCAGGGCCAGGTAGACCCAGTTCAGGCCCAGGGCGGCAAAGGCGGCGTTGTGCATGGTCGGCGACAGCGTGTGCTCCACCGGCCAGCCCATGATCCCCAGGAGCTGCGTTTGTCCGTTGACCTCGATCACGTGATGCCACCTCCCAGCCGGCGCAGCGTCGCGGCGAAGCCGGGGAACGAATCGGCGATGCACTCCACGTCACACACCCGCGTCTGGCCCGCGGCCAGGAGCCCGGCCACAGCCAGCGTCATGGCCAGACGATGGTCGCCGTGGCTGTCCACTGTAGCTCCCTTCAGTGGCGATGGCCCCTGGACCACGAACCCATCGGGGAGGGCTTCGATCTCCGCGCCCAGCTTGCGCAACTCGGCCGCGGTGGTGGCGATGCGGTCCGTTTCTTTGACCCGCAGCTCGGCGGCATCGCCAATCCGCGTCGTGCCCCGCGCCTGCGTGGCCACCAGGGCCAGCAGCGGCAGCTCGTCAATCAGACGGGGGATCAACGCACTGCCGATCTCCGCCGCCCGCAGCTCACTGGCCCGCACCGTCAGGTCAGCCACCGGCTCGCCGCTGCAGTCCCGCTCGTTGTCCACCCGGATGTCGGCGCCCATGGCCTCCAGCACCTCCAGCGCGCCGGTGCGGGTGGGATTCACCCCCACGCCCTCGATGGTCACCTCAGACTCTGGCACCTGCACCGCGGCCGCGATGAGAAACGCCGCCGACGAGAAATCTCCCGACACGACAATGTCCAATGCCCGCAATCGCTGCCCCGGCTCAATCCGCAATCCGCAATCCGCAATCCGCAATTTCCACCCCATCGCCTGCAACATCCGCTCCGTGTGATCGCGCGTCGGCACTGGCTCTCGCACCGTCGTGGGGCCGTCGGCGTACAGCCCGGCCAGCAGGATGGCCGATTTGACCTGGGCGCTGGCCACCGGCAGCGTGTAGTCTATGCCCTGCAAGCGTCCCCCCTCGATGGTCAGCGGCGCGTGGCCGTCCGTATCGGTCACCTGCGCGCCCATCTGCCGCAGCGGGATGGTGATACGGGCCATGGGCCTCCGGCGGAGCTGCGCGCTGCCGGTCAGCACGCTGCGGAAGGGCTGTCCGGCCAGAATGCCGCTCAGCAGCCGCATCGTCGTGCCCGAGTTGCCGCAGTCGAGCGGTTCGCTTGGCGGGCGCAACCCGTGCAGTCCTCGCCCGTGCACGATCAGTGTGGTGTCATCCAGTTCCTCGATCTCCACGCCCAGCTGGCGCAGGCAACGCAGCGTGGCCTGACAATCAGCGGCGGGCAGGAAGCCGCTCACGCGGCTCGTCCCCTCGGCCAGGGCACCGAGCAGCAGCGCCCGGTGGGAGATGGATTTGTCTCCCGGCACGCGCACCCACCCGCGCAGCGGTGCGCCGGATCGTACGGTCAACTGGCTCATGGGAACATCCTCATCCGTTCCTGGCGGATGCGGCTCAGCGCTGCTCGCATCTCCTCTTCGTCACCGGCCTCCACGAGGCGAGTCAGGTTGTGCAGTTGCGTTCCGAAGGCCCTGAGCGCCTTCAGCACCTCTTCCTGGTTGGTCAGCAGGATGTCCATCATCATGGTGACGTCGCTGCCGGCCACGCGGGAGGTATCGCGGAAGCCGCCGGCCACGATCTCCCACGCCGCCGGGTCGGCGGAGGTGGTGGCATCGGCCGTAGCCACGAGCGCGCAGGCCAGCAGGTAGGGCAGGTGGCTGAGGGTGGCGACCAGGACATCCTGGCGATCTGCTTCCAGCACCAGGGGCTGTGCGCCGACGGCTTTGGCCAGGCTGCGGCCCAGCGCCAGCGCCGCCTGCGAGGTGCGCGGCAGCGGGCAGAGAATGAACGTGCGGCCCTGGTAGATCGCTGCGTCGGCCACCTCAAGCCCCGACACCTCCTTGCCGCACATGGGGTGTGCGCCCAGAGGCTGCACGTGCTCGGGCAGCCGGGCCATGGCGGCGACGATGTCCGCCTTGGTGCTGCCCAGGTCCATCAGCAGGCAGCCTTGGGGCAGGAGTGGCCCGATCTCCGCCAGTTGTTGAATAACGACGCGCACGGGCGTCGCCAGGACGACCACGTCCGCCTGGCGCACGCCACCCGCCAGGTCGGTGGTGCCCCGGTCAATCAGCCCCTGCGCCAGCGCGGCTTCGATCGTCTCAGTCCGTCGCGCCACGCCGACGACGCTCCTGCATTGGCCGCGCAGCGCGCCAGCCAGCGAGCCGCCCATCAGTCCCAATCCCACGATGCTCACCTGGGCGCTGCACAGATCATTCACGCCCATCTATCTCCTCCGGACAGCGTGCGGTCCACTGCCGAGGCCACGCGGCGCAACTCGACCATCAGGTCGGCAAAACGTTCCGGCTTCAGCGATTGTGCACCATCGGAAAGCGCTTGTTCCGGGTGGGTGTGCACCTCGATGAGCAGCCCATCGGCGCCGGCAGCCACCGCCGCCCGCGAGACGGCAGCCACCAACTCCCATTTGCCGGTGCCGTGGCTGGGGTCCACGATCACCGGCAGGTGCGTGAGCTGCTTGAGCAGGGGGACGGCGTTGATGTCCAGCGTGTTGCGGGTGTAGGTCTCGAAGGTGCGGATGCCCCGCTCGCAGAGCATGAGCCGGTCGTTGCCTTGGGAGAGGATGTACTCGGCCGACATGAGCAGTTCCTCGACGGTGGACATCATACCCCGCTTCAGCAACACCGGTTTGTGTGCTTTGCCCACGGCTTGCAGCAGGGTGTAGTTTTGCATGTTGCGGGCGCCGATCTGCAGGATGTCGGCGTAGGTTCCCACCAGCGGCACCTGCTCCGGAGACACGACTTCGGTTGCTACCAGCAAGCCCGTTTGCTCACGCGCCTCGGCCAGGAACTCCAATCCTTCCCGACCCAGCCCCTGGAAGCTGTAGGGCGAGGTGCGCGGCTTGTAGGCGCCGCCGCGCAGGATGGTCGCCCCGGCCTCCTTGACCGCCTGGGCCGTTTCCAGCAGTTGCTCTCGGCTCTCCACCGCGCAAGGGCCGGCCATCACGATCACCTCTTTCCCCCCGACGCAGATGCCGTTGAGGCAGACGACGGTGTCTTCCGGTTTGAAATCACGGCTGGCCAGCTTGAAGGGGTGCAGGATGGGCACGATCTTTTCCACACCATCCCAGCGCACGATCTGTTCCCTGTCCAAAGGACGGCCATTGCCGATCACGCCGATGATGGTGCGCTCCACTCCTTCTGAGAGGTGCACGCGGTGTCCGAATTGCTCGATGCGGGCGGTGACGTTAGCGATCTGTCGGGACGTGGCCCCGTGTTTCATGACGACGATCATGGCAGAGTACCTCCAGGTGAGAATGGGGGCGAGAGTCAAGTCTCTTCTTCGAAGGGTGTCGTGGCCGCCGCATAGGAGCCCAGCATTTTAACAAAGGAGGCCCGGCGCAGCAACCCCAGCAGCGCCGCCTCGCAGGGTGGGTCCTGCCAATGTCCTTCGAAGTCCAGGTAGAAGAGATATTGCCAGGGCTGGTTGCGCCGCGGGCGGGATTCGATCTTGGTCAGGTTGATGTTGCGGGAGGCGAACTCGCCCAGGCAGTGGTACAGAGCGCCCGGACTGTGGCGGACGGCGAAGATCAGCGAGGTCTTGCTGCGCTGGGCGCGGGGTGGGTCCTCGGTGCCCAGGACGAAGAAGCGGGTGTAGTTGAAGGGCAGGTCGGCGATGTCGCGGTCGAGGATCTGCAGGCCGTAGAGTTCGGCGGCCAGGGCGCTGGCGATGGCCGCTGTGTCCGGCTCCGGGTGCTGGGCCAGGTCCCGTGCGCTGCCGGCGGTGTCGAAGCTGGGGACCGGCTCCAGGCTGTGGCGCAGCAGGTACTGCCGGCACTGGGCCAGGGCTTGAGGATGGGAGCGGGCCTTTTTCAGATCGCTCATTGGCGTGTGGGGGGCGGCCACGAGCATGTGCCGCACGCGCAAGATCACCTCGGCCTGTACTCGCAGGTCACGATCCATCAGCAGTTCGTAGGAACGAGTCACCGAACCGGCGATGGCGTTCTCCACAGGCAGCATGCCCTGGTCGGCCTCGCCGTCCTCTACCCCGTCGAAAACCTCGGCCAGCGTCTGGCAGGGCAGAACGTCCACACCCGGCCCGAAGAACTGGCGGATCGCTTCTTCGGAATAGGCTCCTGGAATCCCCTGGAATGCTACCGTCACGTGGTCTCGCTCCTTTCCAGCCAATCGGGACGCAGACTCTTCGCTCCTCTGAGATAGACGTGCACCACGGCGGAGGCGGCCTTGTCCGTGTTCCAGTGCAGGAGGACGCGGATGCAGTGGGGCAGGCCGCCGGGCATGTCCATTTCGTGGGTACACAGCAGCGCCACCTCGGTCCAGCCCAGCTCACGAGCAGCGCGGGCGGGAAAGGCGGCGTTGAGGTCTGGCGTCGTCGTGAAGATACCGCTGGCCAGATCGGATGGCGCCAGATCGTTGGCGGCGACGAGCGCTTCCAGCAGTTCCCGCGTGGCGGACAGGATGGCTTCGGGCGTATTGGCTGCGGCGGTGGTGGCGCCGCGCACACCTCGGCAAGGCATGATTCCTCCATGAAAACAGAAAGCGTGGGCCTCGTCGGCGCCACGCTTGATGATCAACTTTGTCCTTTCGGTAGGAGACTACGCTGTTCCCTCCGGGCGAGCGTGCGACGACGGGCCAGGCTTCAGGATGCTGGCAAAGGTGAAATAATAATAGTAGGCCCACACGTACACGCTCGATTGAGCAGACAAATGCAGTTCTCCCTGTTTGGATTGCGCCGATGATACCACGAAAGCAACTTCTTGTCAAAAACGCACTTCGCGTTGCAGGAAGGGGGGTCTGTAGTAGTGACTTCAGTCACCGTTCAAGCCGCAAGGCGACTGAAGTCGCTACTACGGAACCTGGCTGCTTCAGGCATAGCGCTCTACTCGAAAGCGATAGAACTGCACTGGCTCGTCGGCACGCACCAACGCCTTGCGGCGGGCGATCTCCACCTGGTACTCGACGGTATCCACGCCTTCCAGATCCGGCAGCAGCAGCCCCCGCTTCCAGGGGTTGCGTTTCGACTGCACGATGACACCGTAACGCTTGGGGTCCAGCTCATCCAGGCTCTGCACCGGCTCCGGCTCGGTGAGCACGTCCACCTTGATGTCCAGGTCCGCCAGTTCCTCGGCGGTCACCGGCGGGAAGCGGGGATCGCGGGTGGCAGCGCTGACAGCGTTCTGGATCACCTCTTCGGCCACGTTGGCCTGAGTGGGCTCGATGGTGCCGATGCAGCCGCGCAGCCCTCCGCGCTTGTGGATGGAGACGAAGCTGCCGGCCTGCCGCTGCATCGCCGGCGGCAGCTCCGCCGGCGGTTCCGGCGTGCGTCCCTCGCGCACGTACATTTCGATTGTCTCTTGGGCCAATTTCACCAGTGGATGCATTTCGACGTCCCTGTCCAATTGTCACCTCCGGGGTTGTCAAAAGGCGCTACAGGGGCGCGAACGCCCCTCTGCAGCAAGAGAGTAAGGATGTTCACTGCATGGGTATTGTAATCCCTCTCGGCGAATCGGTCAACTCTACAGCCCCAGCTCGCGGTGCACCGAGCGCACCGTATCTTCTATCTCATCCGCAGGGATGACGAAGGAGACGTTGTATTCCGAGGCTGCCTGGGCCACGGAAATCACCCGCGTGCCCTGCTTGCCCAGCGCCGCAAAGGCGAGGGGGACGATGCTAGCGCCATCTCGGCCCGCTGCGCCCACCACGGAGACGGTCCCCACCTCCTCCTGCACGCCCAGGTGAGAGAGGTGCCCCAGCCTCAGGTCGGGGTCGAACTCCCGCCGCAGCACCCGCAGGGAGTGGGCCTGATCCGGTTGACGGACCACCAGGCTGAGGCTGCGCTCGGAGAAGGATTGTGAGAACATCAGCACATCCACTCCACCTTCGGCCAGCCGCTGCAAGGCACGGGCGGCGATCTGGGGCGTCCAGGAGTCGCCATTGCCGGCCACGCTGATGAGGCTCAAGCCGGTCGTGGAGATGATGGCCGGCACGGTCTGGCGGTCGGGGCTGGGCTTCTTGACGATGAGGGTGCCGGGATGGGTGGGATTGAAGCTGTTGACGATGCGCAGGGGGATGCCCTTCTCCACCACGGGTTTGATCGTCTTGGGGTGCAGCACGTCGGCGCCGAAGTAGGCCAGCGCCGCTGCCTCATCGTACGATAGCTCGGTCAGCGTGCGCGCCTCCGGCGCGATGTGGGGATCAGCGGTGAGGATGCCGTCCACGTCCGTCCAGATCCAGACTTCATCGGCGTCCAGGCAAGCGCCCAGGATGGCCGCAGAGTAGTCGCTGCCGCCGCGCCCCAGGGTGGTGGTCACGCCGTCGGCGGTGGCCGCGATGTATCCCGTGACCACGGGCACCACGCCCCGTTCCACCAGGGGGTTCAGACGTTGGCGCACCCGGCTGGCGGTGGCCTCCATCTGCAAGTTGGCTGCGCCGAAGTTGTCGTCGGTGACGATCAACTCCGTGGCGCTCACCGCCTGGGCGCGGGTGCCACGGTCTCGCAGCGTGGCCGCCAGCACTTGTGCCGACAGCTCCTCGCCGATGGAAGCGACGGCGTCCGAGCCGCGTGCCGTCAGCTCGCCCAGCACGGCGATGCTGCGGCACAGCCGCTCCAGATCGTGCAGGCGATCCTCAATGAAACCGGCTACGTCCAGCCGCTCACAGCTCTCGGACAGCAGTGTGTCCACGGTGTCCAGATGGTGGGCCAGGAGCTTCGTTCGGGTGGCCCGGTAGACACCATCCTGCCCTTCCGCAGCCGCTCGGGCAGCCTGGATGAGACTGTCGGTTACCCCGCTCATGGCCGAGACAACGACCACGGTTTTGTTCTCGTTTCCGCGCACGATGTCGGCGACGGCGGCGATCCGTTGCGCATCGCCCACAGAGGTTCCTCCAAACTTCATGACCAGCATGGTGATTCTCCTTGTCAGATTGTTGCCAGCGCCTGCTCGAGGTCGGCGATCAGGTCATCGGCGTCTTCCAGGCCCACGGCATAGCGCACCAGTTCGTTGCGGATGCCCACAGCAAGCCGCTGTTCGGTGGTTAACTCGAAGTAGGACTGAATGGCCGGCTGCTCGACCAGGCTCTCGGCGCCGCCAAAGCTGGGGGCGATGTAGGGGATGTGCAGGGCGTCAACGAAAGCACTGGTTGTGTCCAGGTCGCCCTTGATCTCGAAGCTCACCACGCCGCCGAAGCCGCTCATCTGCTCTCGGGCCACGGTATGATCGGGGTGGCTGGGCAGTCCCGGGTAGTACACCCGCTGCACCTTCGGATGGCGCTCCAGGTAGGTAGCTACTTGCCAGCCATTCTGATTGTGCCGTTCCATGCGCAGCCCCAGCGTTTTCAGCCCGCGCAGCAGGAGATAGGCCGTGTGCGGGTCCACGATGCCGCCCATGATACCGCGGTTGTGTTTGATTGGCGACAGCAGCTCCCATGAGCCAACCACTGCCCCAGCCAGCAGGTCGTTGTGACCACTCAGGTACTTGGTGGCGCTGTGGATTACCAGATCGGCTCCGAACTCCAGGGGCCGTTGATTGTAAGGCGTAGCAAAGGTACTGTCTACAATCAGGCACAAGCCATGTTGCTTGCTGATCTCCATCACCCGAGGCAGATCGAGAACCCGCAGATAGGGGTTAGTGGGCGATTCGGAAAAGATCAGCTTCGTGGACTCCCGGACAGCACCCTCCATGGCTGCGTAGTCGTCGGGCTGGACGATGGTGACCTCGACGCCAAAGCGGCCCAGGAAAGATTCGCAGAACTGCCGCGTGCGGCGGTAGCAGTCGCTGGTCATGATCATGTGATCGCCAGCGGAGAGCAGGGTCAGCAGGGCAGTGGTGATAGCGCACATGCCTGTGGAGAAGATCAGCGCGGCCTCGGCGCTGTCCAGTTGCGCCAGCTTGCGTTCCACGGCGTGTTGGGTGGGGTTCCCGTAACGGCCGTATTCTTCACGCTGTGGCGGCTTCTGTTGGTTGAGGGCCTCGGTCTGGTAGGCGACCATGTCTGCTGTGTCGCAGAAGGTGAAGACGGCAGTCTGGACAATGGGCATGGTCAGGGCGTGGAAGGGCTTGTGTTTCTGCTCGCCGGCATGCACCGCCTGCGTAGAGAAGTTGGCCGGAGTCGTAGTTGGATCTGAGTTTTGCATGAGTCACCTCCTGTAGGTTGTTGTGAGTTGTTGGAGACGAAAAGAGCCGCTTCCCTCATCCAGAGAAGCGGCTCACCGGCGGTTGCCAGAAAGGAAACTGCCCCTTCTCTGGCTTGTCGCCTGATGAAGAGGCAGTCGGCATCTTTGCGTTGACCACGCTCTCATCTCTCAGATCCCGTGCCTGCTGCAACGCACAGAGAATCTGCCGGAATTGGCACCATGGGTCGGTAGATTGGTACATTGGTACATTGGTCACCAGTTTCCCAGTCTACCAATTTACCAATCTACCGGTTCTACCAGTTTACCAACCTGGTTGCCGAGGTTTCACAGGGCCGGTCCCTCCACCTCTCTGGATAAGAAAGTCGTACCAGTATTCGATTGTGACGTGATGTTAGCACATGTTCCTGTGGTTGTCAAATGCGGCCATGACGCACGCGCTTAGACCAATTTCTCCTCTCGCAGCACACTCCAGCCCATGAAGTCGCTGGTGTGGGCTGTGCCGTAGCGGGCGCGCATCTCCTCCACGGCCTGGCGTACCTCGTCGCTGATGGCCTGTCGCTGCCGGCCGGCTTGCTGCGCGGCCATCTGCCGGTTGAGGGCGAAGAGGTAGGCTTTGGCGCTGGCGACGATGATGTCGGTGTCGGCGCCGCGTCCCAGGAACACCCGCTTTTCCACCTGTCCGGTGTCGCCTATGGGCACCTCTCCCTGGATGCGCACTGTCACCTTGCCCACAGCATCCACGCCCTCGGTCATGGCCTGCACCGAGAACTCCAGCAACTCGTTGGGCACGTTGACGATGCTGTCCACGGCCTTGAAGGCGGCATCTACCGGGCCATTGCCGTGGCTGGTGGCCCACACCGCTTCTCCATCTGGGCCGCGCAGGCAAACGGCAGCAGTGGGCAGGGCATTGGTGCCACACGTGACCTGGACTTCTGCCAGCTCGTAGGTCTCTTCCATGAACACGGCCGTCTCGCCGCTGACGATGGCCTCCAGGTCGCGCAGCCCCAGGTCGGACTTCTTCTTGACGAGATCCCGGAAGCGGTTGTAGACCCGTGCAAACTCGTCGTCATTCAGACGGAAACCCAGCTCGCTCAAACTACGGCGTACCCCTTCGCGTCCCGTCAGCAGGAGACCGCCATAGTCCGTTTCCACAATGCCGATATCGGCTGGATCAATGATCTCGGCGTCCGTCCGCCCGCGCAGCACGCCATTCTGGTACATGCCGGAGGTGTAGGCGAAGGCTTTGGCACCGACGATGGCCTTGTTGGGCTGGATCGGCAGGCCGGTCAGATGGCTCACCAACTGGCTGGCCGGATAGATCAGCCGGGTGTTGACACCGGTGGTCAGGCCCAGGGCCTGGCCGCGGGCGTGGAGGACCATGACCACCTCTTCCAGGCGAGCATTGCCGGTGCGCTCGCCGAGCCCGTTGATGGCGCACTCCGCCTGGCGTGCGCCGTTGGCCAGGGCTTCCAGCGTGTTGGCGGTGGCCAGGCCCAGGTCGTTATGGCAATGCACGGAGATCACCGCTTTGTCCATGTTGGGCACGTTCTCCCGGATGCCGCGGATCAGCGCGCCCCATTCCGAAGGCACGAAGAAGCCGATGGCATCGGGGATGTTGATGGTGGTGACCCCGGCGGCGATGACGGCCTCCAACACGCGGTAAAGGTACTCCACATCGGCGCGGCAGGCGTCGGCGGCGTAGTACTGCACGTCATCCACGTAGCGGCGTGCATAGCGGACGGCTGCGACGCCCATCTCCAGCGCCGCCTCCAGCGTCGTCTTGAGCTTGCCGACGATGTAGGAATCGGACACGCCCAGGCCGATCTGGATGCGTGGCCGGGCCGCGCCTTTGAGCGCAGCGCCAGCCACGTCAATGTCCTCTTCGCGAGCGCGGGCCAGCCCGCAGACCACACACTCCTGGATCTCTCCGGCCAGGCTCTGCACGGCCTTGAACTCGCCCGGCGAGGAGGCGGGGAAGCCTGCCTGGATGACGTCCACTTCCATCTGCTCCAGCAGGCGGGCGATTTCCAGTTTCTCCCCGATGTTGAGACTGGCCCCGGGCGATTGGCCGCCTCCATAGAGCGTGGCGTCATATATCTTGACCTGTTCCATGAGTCCTTCTCCTTTGTGTCCCAGTTCCCTCAGATTATAGGGTCATTGGTCAGAAATGTCAAAGAGAGCTCGCACCGTGCGTCTGTCGGCCTCGGTCATCTGTGTCGAGCAGCCCGTATTCCAGGCTGTCGGCCAGGGCTTGCCAACTGGCCTCGATGATGTTGGTGGAGCTGCCCACCGTGCTCCAGGCGCGGTGGCCGTCGGCGGAGTCGATGAGCACCCGCGTCTGCGCTGCCGTGCCTGCCCCTCCATCCAGGATGCGCACCTTGTAGTCCTTGAGGTGCACGTCGGTCAGGCGGGGATAGAAGGGAAGCAGGGCCTTGCGCACAGCGGCGTCCAGAGCGTTGACTGGCCCGTTGCCATCGGCGGCGGTGTGCATGATCTGATCGCCCACCCGAACTTTGACGGTGGCCTCGGCGGCCATGCTGCCGTCGTGACTGCCGCGCACCAGCACGTGGAAATCGAGCAGTTCGAATGGCGGCGAGTAGTCCGTCTGCAGACGGCGGATGAGCAGCTCCACTGAGCCCTCGGCCCCCTCGAACTGGAAGCCCCGGTTCTCCAGTTCCTTGATGCGCTGCAAGACCTGCCGGGTCTGCTCAGCGCCGCCTGGAAAGTCCAGACCGAACTCCTGCGCCTTGTAGGCGATGTTGCTCTTGCCGGAAAGCTCAGACACGACGACACGCTGGCGATTGCCCACCAGGCTCGGATCCACGTGCTGGTAGCTCTCCTCGCACTTGACCAGGGCGTTGACGTGGGTCCCGCCTTTGTGAGCAAAGGCGCTGTGACCCACGTAGGGCAGATGCGCATCCAGGCTGAGATTGGCCAGCTCGCTGATGTAACGAGCCGTCTCGGTCAGCAACCGCAGTTGTTCGTCCGTGACGCAGTCGTACCCCATCTTGAGCTGGAGCGCCGGGATGATAGAGCAGAGGTTGGCGTTGCCGCAGCGCTCGCCGTAGCCGTTGATCGTGCCTTGTACGTGCGTGACGCCCATCTCCACGGCCACCAAGGAGTTGGCCACGGCCATCTCGCCGTCGTTGTGGGCGTGAATGCCCAACGGTATGGTGGTGGCCTGTCGCACCTCGGCAACGATAGAGGTCACGGCGGAGGGCAGTGCGCCGCCGTTGGTATCGCAGAGCACCAACACATCGGCCCCAGCTTCGGCGGCGGCAGCCAGCGTCCGTAGCGCATGGGTCGGGTTGGCCTGGTAGCCGTCGAAGAAGTGCTCGGCGTCGTAGATCACCTCGCGTCCCCTGGCCTTGAGGTAGTGCACGCTATCGGCGATCATGCGCAGGTTCTCGTCCAGGCTGGTGCGCAGCACGCGCCGCACGTGCAGGTCCCAGCTTTTGCCGACGAGGGCCACAGCCGGTGTGTTGGCGCCGATCAGCGCCCGGATGTTGGTGTCGTCATCGGCAGCCACGCCAGCGCGCCGCGTGCTGCCAAAGGCCACCACGGTGGCCTGTTCCAGGCTCAACTCTGGCGCTCGCTCGAAGAAGGCCATGTCCTTGGGATTGGAGCCGGGCCAGCCGCCTTCGACGTAGGCGATGCCCAGCCGGTCCAGCCGGCGGGCGATCTTAAGCTTGTCGTCCAGAGAGAAGGAGATGCCGTCGCGCTGGGCGCCGTCGCGCAGGGTGGTGTCGTACAGTAGAATTGACATAAAATCCTCAGTTAGACTCTGATCGGCGTCAGCCAGCCGTGACGGTCGGGAATCTGCCCGTTGGTAATGCCGAAGAACTCCGTTTGCAGCCGTTCGGTGATCGGGCCACGGCGACCCGATCCGATGCTGATGCCATCTATTGAGCGGATGGGGGTGATCTCCGCCGCCGTGCCGGTGAAGAAGACCTCGTCGGCCAGATATAAAAGCTCGCGGGGGATCCGCTCCTCCCGCACGTGATAGCCCAACTCCTCAGCCAGGGTGATGACGCAGTGCCTGGTTACGCCTTGCAAGATCGAAGAAGCCAGGGGGGGCGTGAGGATATTGCCCTTGTCGATAATGAAGATGTTCTCGCCGCTCCCCTCGCTGACAAAGCCGCTCGCATCCAGGACGATCCCTTCCGCATAGCCGTGCCGTACCGCTTCCATGACGACGAGCTGTGAGTTGATGTACTGCCCACCGAGCTTGACTGCGGCGGGCAGGGTGTTCGGCGCCATGCGCTGCCAGGAACTCACTCCCACGTCCACACCTTGCTCGATGGCCTCGGGCCCCAGATAGCGTCCCCATTCCATGGTGATAATGACTGTGTGCACCAGGCAGTTCTGTGGGTTCACCCCCAGGCTGCCAAGGCCCCGAAATATCAGAGGACGAATGTAGCAGGCTTTGTGCCTGTTGGCTACGACCGTGTCCACGATGGCCTGTTTGATCTCCTGCTGGGTGTAGGGGATCTGCATGCGAAAGACCTTGGCCGAGTTGAACAGGCGGTCAATGTGAGGATCCAAGCAAAAGATGGCCGGACGCTTGCTCACCTCATAGGTGCGAATCCCCTCGAATACACTGGAGCCGTAGTGCAGAACGTGCGCAGCGACGTGCACCGTTGCCTGATCCCAAGGCACCAGTTGGCCATCAAACCAAATCTTGTCCGATTTTTGCACTCCCATGGATTTCTCCTTTTGCAAAGTTGTAGTGGTTGGTTCTCAGCTTGTCTTTGGCAGGCGAAGGGCGAGGGACGAAAGACGAAGGCTCGTGGACAGTCAATTCGTCCTTTGTCCTTCGTCATCCGTCGTTTGTCAACGTCTCAATGACCAGGTCGCCCATCTGCTGTGTGGTCACCACCGGCTGGCCCGGCGCGGCGATGTCGGGCGTGCGGTGCCCGGCGTCGAGGACACCGTTGACGGCGGCTTCCACTGCCTGCGCTTCCGTCTCCATGGCCAGCGAGTGGCGCAGCAGCATGGCGGCGCTGAGGATGGCCGCCAGGGGGTTGGCGATACCCTGTCCGGCGATGTCCGGCGCCGAGCCGTGTATGGGCTCGTACAGGCCAAAGCACCCCTCGCCCAGCGACGCCGAGGGTAGCATGCCCATGGAGCCGGCCAGCACCGACGTCTCGTCGCTGAGGATGTCGCCGAACATGTTGCCGGTAAGCACCACGTCGAAGTCCCGCGGGCGCTTGAGCAGGTGCATGGTCGCCGCGTCCACCAGCAGGTGCTCCAGTTGCACGTCGGGATAGCCCCTCGCTACCCTCTCAACAACCGACCGCCACAGGCGCGAGCAGGCCAGCACGTTGGCCTTGTCCACCGAGGTGACCTTGCGCCGCCGCTGCCGCGCCATGCGGAAGGCAACGTGGGCGATGCGCTCGACTTCGGCGCGGGTGTAGACCATGGTGTCCACGGCTCGCTCGTCCCCTTCCACCCGCGGCTGCCCGAAGTAGATGCCGCCGGTGAGCTCCCGCACGACGATGAGGTCTGTACCCTGCACCAGCTCTGGGCGCAGCGGCGAGGCCGCGGTCAGCGCGGGGTGCACCCACACGGGGCGCAGGTTGGCGAACAGCCCCAGTGCCCCCCGCAGCCCCAACAGCGCCTGTTCCGGGCGCACTTTGGCCTGTGGATCGTCGTACTTGGGGTCGCCGACGGCGCCGAAGAGGACGGCGTGGGCCGATGTGCACAGGGCCAGCGTGGCCTCCGGCAACGGCTGGCCGGTGACGTCCATGGCCGCGCCGCCCACCAGCCCCTGCTCCATCACGAACTGATGCC
>JACNHM010000569.1 GCA_014383605.1 Chloroflexota bacterium | reverse complement strand
TCGGCCCCGTGCCAGTACACCTCCCAGCCCAGGTACTTGCTCAGCGCCTCGTACACGGCGGCGGCGCACTGGGAAAGGTTCATGGCCACGTGATGCTCGAAACCGTTCTCGCAGATGAACCGCAGCAATCCCTGGAAATCGGCGATGTGCACCACGCCGTAGCCGCCAAAGGTCACCAGCGGATCGTCGGTGAGTGCCCCTTCGCCGACGTAGGCGCGGATGACACCGAACTCGTCATCCGTGGACACGCGGCAGTAGGTGAAGGGCACACTCTTGATGCGACCATCCATCACCAAGTGTGACTCTCCGCTAGCCGGTCACCAGCTCCCGGCCTCCGGCGATGCCGTAGTAATCCCGCAGGACCCAGGCGGTGCGCTCGTAGCAGGCATCCTGCGCCGCAGCCACGCTCCCCGTCTCTTTCAGGGCTCTTTCATACGCCTGGCGGATCTCGGTACCCACGTTGATCTTCGTGATGCCCCGTTTGATCCCCTCCAGCACATATTCCCGTTTCACCCCCGAGCCGCCATGCAGCACCAGCGGGACGCCCGTGGCCTGGTACAGCTTCTCCAGGTGATTCAGGTCCAGCCGGGCCTCGACCTTTTTTTTATCCTTCAGCGCGCCGGACACCGCGCCGTGGATGTTGCCGACGGCCACCGAGAGCCAGTCGCAGCCCGTTTCCTGCACGAACCGCCTGGCCTCGCCAACATCGGTGAAGCCCATGCCCGATTCGAACAACTCCTCGTAGGGAGGCGGCGGCCCCGCCTCGTGCCCCAGCACGGCGCCCAGCTCCGCCTCGCAGGGTATACCCGCCGCGTGCGCCAGCTCCGCCACCATGCGCGTGGCCGCGATGTTCCCCTCCAGATCCAAACGAGAGGCATCCACCATCACCGACTGGTAGCCCAGCGCAATGGCCTCGGCGATGACGGCGAGATAGCTCACTCGCTGGTTGTCTTCGTCTATCACCGGCACGTGATCGAGGTGCAGCCGCACGTGGTTGGGATTCTGGTAGCGCTGGAACTCTTCCAGCACGGCGGCCGCGCTGCGGGCCTCGAACTTGGTCCATTCCAACAGCGCCGTCTCCACCAGGGCAAAGGAATCCTGATCCACCACGGCCCGAATCACCGGCTCGACCATGGGCAGGTAGGGGGTATTGAAGGCTGGGATCACGACGCCAGCTTTTCGAGCCTTGTTCATGATATCGGCAGTGCTTTGCATCTGCTATTCTCCCTTCTGTTGAGTTTGCGCCCGCCTTGGTCAACTGCCGCACAGGAGCTGCGGAAACGGGCGCTGAACAGTGCGGCAAGTATAGCACAACCACGCCTACGTCGCAAGCTGAGTTGGGCGCGCGCACCGAAGATCTGGGGAATGCCAGGTTTTGGGCTATCCCGACCGATGGAGGATGGAGGCAGCGGCCATTTCAGCACTGCGAGCAATTGGTGTATAATCGGTCGAAGAGACATCCCACCGCAGGAGCCACAACGAGAGGTGAAGCGAACATGGCCGACGAACTCCAGCACGTGCCCAAAGTGTTGGAACTCTACCTGAAACTATCCGAGTATCCCATCCTATCCCGCCAGATACGAGAACGCATGCGGGACGAGCTGTTTGCCCGCGGCGTCATCACTGAAGAGCAGTTCGAAAAGGAGGTCGAAGCGACAGCCATTCGGTCGCAGAGACAGGAGGGGCTGTCGGACCCATTGAGTCAGGAACCGGCAGAACAGTGGAACGAACGTCTGAGAATCGTTCGGGACCACCTGACCGACTTCTACTTCGCGCTCAACCGACCGTACAAGGCATTCGAAGAGGTGGCCCGCTCGGTGCTCGGCGCCCGCAAGCCCGGAGAGGACATCATCCTGACCTTCAACCCCGAGCTGGCTCCCTGGTACTTGCTCTTCGCCCAGGCTGAGGAGTTCGAAGGATTGCCGCCCCAGCAGAAAGAGAAGGTCCGTCATCACTTGCAGCAGATCAGTGTCGTCCTCATCCGGGGCATGATCAGCGATCAACTGGACTTCGTGGGCGTGGCCCGCCGATACTTCGACAGCTTCGACCTCAGGGAGATATACGACCGCCGCTTCGGGCGGGGCAAGATCGGCGGCAAATCTGCCGGCATGATGCTGGCCCATAAGATCCTGCAACAAGAAGACCCAGACGATCCGTTGCCCGTCAGCCAGCACGTCGTCATCCCCGATTCCTATTTCATCGGCGCCGATGTGTTCTATGACTTCATGGCCCACAATGAGCTGTACCGCTTTTCCGACCAGAAATACAAGGCGCTGGAAGAGATCGAAGCCGACTACCCGGAGATCTACGAAGAATTCTTGCGGGGCAAGTTTCCACAAGATGTGGTGTACCTCCTGGCCATGCTGGTGAAGCAACTGGGCAACAGCCCGCTGATCGTGCGCTCTTCGAGTCTGTTGGAGGACAACTTCGGCCAAGCCTTCGCCGGCAAGTACGACAGTGTCTTCTGTCCGAACCAGGGCACGCCGGCTAAGAACCTGGAAGCCCTGCTCAACGCCATCCGCCGCGTCTACGCCAGCACGCTGAATCCCGACGCCCTTTTCTACCGGCAGCAGACAGGCTTGATTGACTATGACGAACGCATGGCTATCCTCATCCAGCGGGTGGAAGGCTCTCGCTATGGCCGCTATTTCTTCCCGGCGGTGGCCGGCGTCGCTTTCAGCCGTAACCCCTTCCGTTGGACTCGCCGGATCAGCCGCGAGGACGGTTTCCTGCGCCTGGTCTGCGGGTTGGGTACCCGCGCTGTGGATCGCGTGGCCAACGACTACCCGCGCATGGTCGCCCTCAGCCATCCGCAGCTTCGCCCTGAGGTCACGGCGGACGAGATCAAAAAGTACTCCCAGCACTTCGTGGATGTGATAGATCTGGAAGACAACAGCTTCAAGACCCTGCCCGTCGCCGCGGTCATTGACGCCGATTACCCATCCATCGAGTTGCTGGCCTCGCTGGACGAAGGCGATTACATCCAGCCGATCCATTTCCTGGCCGCGGATGTCGCCCCCCGGCGGCTGGTGCTGACCTTCGAGCGGCTGCTCAAGGAGAAGTCTTTCACCTCGCTGATGAAGGCCATCCTGCAGAAACTGGAACGCGCCTACGGCCGGCCGGTGGACATCGAATTCACCGTGGAGATCATACCCGAGTACCCCCAGCCGCGCTTTATCATCCACCTGCTGCAATGCCGTCCGCTCAGCAGCCGCCAGAGGGGGCCGGCCCATGACATCCCCCAATACATCCCGGCCCAGGATGTGATCTTCACCTCCAGCAAGCTCGTCCCCGAGGGCATCGTTCCGCGCATCGCCTACGTGGTCTACGTGGATCCGGCCCGCTACGCTCAGGTTCCCGACTATGAAACCAAGCACGAGATCGCTCGCGTCATCGGGCGGCTGAACAAGAAGCTGCAGGGGCAGCGCTTCATCCTCGTCGGGCCAGGCCGCTGGGGCAGCTCCAACATTGACCTGGGCGTCAAGGTGAGCTACGCCGACATCTACAACACCGCCATGCTGATCGAGGTCGCCTTCGCCGGGCCGGAGGGCACGCCGGATGTCTCCTACGGCACCCACTTCTTCCAGGATCTGGTGGAGGCCAACATCTACCCGCTGCCGCTTTACCCGGATGAGAAGGGCACAGTGTTCAACCGCGCCTTCTTCGATGATACGCCCAACGCGCTGGCGGCCTTCCTGCCAGAAGATGAACGTCACGCCCAGGTCGTCAAGGTCGTAGACGTGCCGGCGGTGACGGACGGCCGATTGTTGGAGGTGGTGATGAACGCCGACGAGGAAAAGGCCATGGGCTACGTGCGGAGCTACGCGGAGTAAACTGAGGAGGACGTCTCATGTTAGCACTTGCCGGTGACATCGGCGGCACCAAAACCAATCTGGCCATCTTCTCCCCTGAGGCGGGGCTGCGGGCGCCGCTGGCGCAAGCCACCTTCCCCAGCGGTCGCTATCCCAGCCTGGAAGCGGTCGTGCTGGAGTTCCTGTCCCAGGTCGATCTGAAGGTGAAGCGGGCGACCTTCGGCGTGTCCGGTCCCGTGGTGGCCGGCCAGTCCAAGATCACCAACCTGCCCTGGGTGATGGACGAGAAGCAATTGCGAGAAGCTTTGGGGCTCTCGGATGTGCGCTTGCTGAACGATCTGGAGGCCATCGCCAACGGCGTGCCCATCCTGGAGCCAGACGACCTACACACGCTGAACGCCGGCCAGCGCGCCCCCGCTGGGGCCATCGCCATTGTCGCCCCCGGCACCGGCCTGGGCGAGGCCTACCTCACCTGGGATGGCACGCGCTACCGCGCCCACGCTTCGGAGGGCGGACACTCGGGCTTCGCGCCCACGAACGATCTGGAAACCGGACTGCTCGCCTATCTCCTGGAACGCTTCGGGCACGTCAGTTGCGAGCGGGTCTGCTCCGGCCGGGGGATACCCAACATCTACGCTTACCTCCGCGACAGCGGCTACGCCGAGGAACCGCAGTGGCTGGCCGAGCAACTGGCCGCGGCCGGCGACCCCACCCCCATCATCGCCAACAATGCTCTCAGCGATGGCCCATGCGACCTCTGCACGGCCACGCTCCACACCTTCGTGTCCATCCTGGGAGCGGAAGCGGGCAACCTGGCCCTCAAGGTGCTGGCGACGGGCGGCGTCTACCTGGGTGGCGGCATCCCGCCGCGCATCCTGCCCGCCCTGGAGAACGACCGCTTCATGAAAGCTTTCCGGGCCAAAGGGCGCCTGTCCGATCTGATGGCCCGCATGCCCGTGCACGTCATTCTCAACCCCAAGGTGGCGTTGCTGGGCGCGGCCAGCCACTGCCTGCAGAATAGAACACGGATTGCGCGGATTATACGGATTAACACTGATAAAATCAAAGAAAATCCGTAGAAATCCGTTCAATCTGTGTCATCCGTGTTCTATCATTATGTCATTTGGCAAACTTCTGGGAAATCACTCCCGAACACATCTACATGCCTCGCGCCGGGCACGGACACCCCGGAGGCTCCCTCGGCCAGCGGTAGCAGCGATGAACTCGGCGATGCGCTGACGCCCTATGCGGGCGTGATCGGCTTCAACAACTTCTACGAGTTCACCACCAGCAAACGACGCAGTGGCACCGAATCACGCCTGGAGTGGCAAAGCCAAGCCATGACCATTCACGACATCTCGCTCCCCATCTCCGAAACGCTGATCGTCTGGCCCGGCGATCC
>JACNHM010000351.1 GCA_014383605.1 Chloroflexota bacterium | reverse complement strand
CGCAGCGCTACGTGCGGGGCGTGTTGCAGCAGTATTCTGTCTACCGGCGGCTGTATGGATCATAGATGCAACGCACTTGGGAAGTGCGTTGCATCTGACGAATAGGCTAGGAGAACAAAATGGCTACGCGAGAAGACGTTTTGGCAATGTTGGAAGCGATGAAGGATCGCTCGGACGATCCGGACATGCGGCAGCGACTGGGCGCCTTCACCAAATCCTTGCAGTTCGACTTCACCGATCTGGGGACTTCCTTTGGGATGCAAATCGAGGATGGACGGGTGACCTCGTTGCAGGAGGCGAGTATCGCTGCGCCGGACATCCGGGTCACCACGACGAGCGACACCTTCATCGGCATCGCCCAGGGGCAGGTCAATGCCATGTCGGCCTTCATGAGCGGCAAGCTGCAGATCAACGCCTCGTTGCCCGATCTGCTGAAGTTGCAGCAGTTTTTGCAGTGAGTCTCAGCGCATCCAGTTGATGGCGAGGAGTTGTACTCCGAGCCTTTGTGCGGGGGCGCAAGGGGCGCAGAGGTGCGGGGGCGCAAGGGGCAAGAGGGCGGGTGGGGATGTAGCGTCTATGCGTAAGGTTCTTGCTCC
Organism: Chloroflexota bacterium; assembly: GCA_014383605.1. The sequence goes on along the minus strand of JACNHM010000351.1, from coordinate 4,646 downwards.
TCGCCTATGGCTGCACCAGCCGGACGCAACGCGGGGTAGGCGGCGGTCTCGGCTGCTTTGGGCCTTGGGCGTTCGGTTTCCGGGATAGGCTTTTGCGGTAGTCTGGGATGAAGCTTCCGTTCCTGGGCCAATCGTTCAGCGATCCAGGTGCGCACCAGATCGCTCACGTCTGCCTCTTGATCGGCAGCGATCGTCTTGAGTTGATGGAGCGCGGCGACGGGGAGCGGAAAGGAGATCTCAGCGAATTCCGGCCGCGACCGTTGGGCCACGAACTCGAATTCACCGCTCACATCCTCGAGCTCGTCCCAGTAGTCAGCCATGTCGTGCGTCTCGACGAATTCGGCGAATTCTTCGACAGTTTCGAAATCGGGGAACTTCGTCATTTGATGTTGTGTTTGCGATGGAGAGGCCCGGACGTGAACGTCCGGGCTGAAAGAACGAAGCCCTTCGGGCTGGAATTCAGCCCCGGAGGGGCTTGGTTCTCTTAGCACGGGGGTTCAGCCCCGTGCTGTGAGAATTGCCATATGGCACTCAGATTGTACCATCTACCAGTGTATCTGTCAACGGGCGACATGCCGTGAAGATTCAACTGGTTTTAGCCTCCAGTTCTCCGCGCCGGCGGGAGTTGCTGACGGCGCTGGGGTTGCCGTTCACCGTGGCCACGGCGGCGGTGGATGAGCGCCAGCGGCCGGATGAGCCGCCCGCGGCGCTGGTGCAGCGGCTGAGCCGCGCCAAGGCGGCTGCCGTGGCTTCCCGATACCCCGGAGCGGTCATCGTCGGCGCCGATACGGTCGTCGTGCTCGATGAGGACGTGCTGGGCAAGCCGGCCGACGCCGAGGATGCCGTGCGCATGCTGCGTGCGTTGCGCGGCCGGCCGCATCTGGTCTACAGCGCGGTGACGGCGCTTCATGTGGCCGCAGGCCGCGAGGCCACCGAACTGAGCGAGAGCTGCGTCTGGATGCGGGACTACAGCGACGGGGAGATCGCTGCCTACGTCGCCAGCGGCGATCCGCTGGACAAGGCGGGGGCTTATGCCATCCAGCATCGGGGCTTCGCGCCAGTGGCGGGTTTCGAGGGCTGCTATGCCAGCATCATGGGGCTGCCGCTGGGCCATCTGGCGCGGGCGCTGGCCGCTGTGGGCATGGCCGTGCCGGTGGAGGTGGCCCAGGCGTGCCAGGCGGCCACCGGCACACCGTGCTGTCTGTCAGATGGGGGGATCGCTGGCCGGTGAGTGGTGTTTGCCCCTGTTTTTGTGGTATCTCTCCACTCAATCACCCGATTGGCACCCGATTGGGGAACACTGTGGGTGTTCTCTCCAAGAATTCCCTTTGCCATTCCAGGTGAGGTCGCCGCTCTGGTCTTCGAACCCCTTACCTTCCATTACTTCTCTTACTTCTCTTCTCACCCGCTGTATCCCGAAGCTTCTGAAACCTGGCCAGCGATCGGTAGAGCCTGAACAACAGCGGACCTACTACAAGGGCGGCTATCACAAAAAGAATAGCCAATTCTTGCCACCCGATAGCGACCACCGGTCTGCACGAAAGTTGAGTCATCAACAACACGGCAATACCGATCAGCCCTCGACTGTATCCCTCTTTCATGATCCCATCCCATCGTGTCTTCCTGTTTCACTCGCCAGAGCGCCCGTGAGCTGCTCAGATAGCCAGTGCAACGCCGAGGGGCAGCGCTGGCGATTGGGGAAGATGGAGATCTCTTCAACACGCATCGGCCATGCCCTCCCAAAAGATTATACCATCCATTGAATTGTCTGTCAATCAGCGGCACACCGTGAAAGTCCGATTGATTTTGGCCTCCGCTTCCCCGCGCCGGCGGGAGTTGCTGACGGCGCTGGGGTTGCCGTTCACCGTGGCCACGGCGGCGGTGGATGAGCGCCAGCGGCCGGATGAGCCGCCCGCGGCGCTGGTGCAGCGGCTGAGCCGCGCCAAGGCGGCTGCCGTGGCTTCCCGATACCCCGGAGCGGTCATCGTCGGCGCCGATACGGTCGTCGTGCTCGATGAGGACGTGCTGGGCAAGCCGGCCGACGCCGAGGATGCCGTGCGCATGCTGCGTGCGTTGCGCGGCCGGCCGCATCTGGTCTACAGCGCGGTGACGGCGCTTCATGTGGCCGCAGGCCGCGAGGCCACCGAACTGAGCGAGAGCTGCGTCTGGATGCGGGACTACAGCGACGGGGAGATCGCTGCCTACGTCGCCAGCGGCGATCCGCTGGACAAGGCGGGGGCTTATGCCATCCAGCATCGGGGCTTCGCGCCAGTGGCGGGTTTCGAGGGCTGCTATGCCAGCATCATGGGGCTGCCGCTGGGCCATCTGGCGCGGGCGCTGGCCGCTGTGGGCGTGACGACCGTGCCCGTGGACGTGGCCCAGGCGTGCCAGGCGGCCACCGGCGCGGTATGCTGTTTGTCAGACACCAGGCCGGGAGTCAGGCACCGTCTTCGGTCATCTCGTACACTCGTCTGCCTTCCTGGATGAACTGCACGATTTCCGACGTGGTGATGTTCAGGTCAATGCCCTCGACATCTAGCGGAGAGCCGGGCTGCTGTTCCGGCCTGATGACAAAGGTTTGTCCATCCTTGCGCTTCACCCTGACCACTCCCTCACGAATCGCCCTATCCAGCAACGATGCCAGATTCTGCCTGGCCTCTGTGTAAGTGTATACGGCGCTCATCATGTCACCTCCAGCACTTTCGTCTTCATACGCCTGGCTGCACTGATCAGATTTCCGTCCAGAGAGATCAAGGGAGCATGGTACTTCAGCGCACATTGAATGAGGTAAGCATCGTAAGCGTAGATGCCCAGCGTGTCAGCTATCTTGAGTGATTCCTCCAATTCCACATCCACAAACCTGATGGGGATTCTTCTGTACACTTCGACTGCATTCAATGCCTGTTCCACTGTTATCCTCTTGCGCCTGAGCATCGCTGAAAACGCATTGCCGATTTCCCAATGAACCGAGTGAGGCGCAATCAGGTCATTCCCCTGGGTGAGTTCAATCAGCACGTCCTTTTCCGGCTCATTGGCAATGACGGCAATGATGACAGACGTATCCACCACGATGTTCAAAGTGTTCTCCTCCCATGGCGATCTAACAGCTGTACAATGGTACAGCCATTATAGCCTGATTGGGTTGATCATGCAAATACAAAGTTGTCGTTGAGCGACTTGGCGCGGGCGCTGGCCGCTGTGGGCGTGACGGTGGACGTGGACATCGCCCAGGCGTGCCAGACGGCGACAGGAGCGGTGTGCTGCCTGTCAGATGGGGGAGATAGCTGTTCGGTGAGTGCCGCTTAGGAATGGCACTTAAATAACTTGCCCATTGGATTGAGAAAGAGGAATAGCACGATAGTTCCATTGCGGCAAGATATCGTCAAAGACGATGCGCATGTTCTCTTTGAAGTCCGCCGCTACTTCGCGGCCGGTTTGATAGGCTTTGTCCATGATGTGCACGAAAGCCTTCAGCCCGGTCTGGGTGTGCGTCTTTTCCATCAGTTCTTTGACCAACTCGACGGTGGTGAAGATCACGCCTTGGCAGGCGCGCGTCACGTGCGGGAAGAGGCGATGTTCAATGGGGTTGTACTTGGAGCAATACGGCGGGTAGTGGGCGATGCGGATTTCGACGCCGATTTCGTCCGCCAGGGCTTGGAGGTCAGCTTTGAAGATGTAATGTCGGGAGCTATTGCTGCCCCCGCCGTCGCAGAGCACCAAGATGGAGGTGGCCTGGGGATAGTGGTAGCGCCCGTAGGTGTACCACCAGTAGCGAAAGCTGTCACACGCGAATTCGCTGGTATCGTGGCTGGTGCCAAGTTGGATATAGCCGATGTTGAGCCGCAGATCGTAGAGACCATGGGGGATGATGACCCCCTCGGCCTGGCTGGTGAAGTCATGGTCATAGGTTTGCAGTTCTTCCAGGGTGTAGAGATGTCCCGCGCGATAGAAGTTGCCCAGGTGCTCTTTCTTCTTGGCATCCAGGCTGACAATCGGGTTGCCCGCCGCTTCGTAGGCCGCGATCAGGCGCGCAATGGTTTCAAACTGCTCGTTGCGGTGCGGAACCTGCTTCATCGTCTGTCGCTTCTGGGCCTTGCGACGGCGATAATCGTGCTTCTTGAGCAGTTGGCGCACCACCCCCGTGCTGACCTGAATGCCATGATCCTCTCGCAAGGCCGTAGCGATTTCCTTCCAGGTCAAGTCGGTCCAGCGGACGCGCTCATCCATGGGGTCGCCCGCCGTATGCTCGCGCAGCACCAGCAAGAACTTCTCGTCAATCGTGGCCCAGTGCTCCTGGTAGGACTTGCGCCCGCCGCCCACTTTGCGGATGCGGCGGTCTACTTCGCGCGGGGGCAGGTTGCTCACCTCGTGCGCCCCCTTGCTGACGGTCCGGCGACTGCAGCCCAACACCTGGGCGATGTACCCCCGGCCGCCTGGCCCATATTTCAAAGCTTCCAGACCGGCATAACGCCGGCGGTCTTTCTCAGATAACGTGTTGTGGAATTGCCGCATGATGGCTTCTATTTCGCTCGGGTACGGTTGCATGGTGACCTCCAGGCTGGTGTAGCGTGTTCGTGAGGCCGGAAGGATACCTCATGCAACCAGGCGTGTCAAGTGACGTGGGAAAGTTATTGAATCGCCATTCC
>JACNHM010000567.1 GCA_014383605.1 Chloroflexota bacterium | reverse complement strand
ATTCTACTCAGGAAGCCTCTCATGATCAAGTTACCGATTTTCGCCAGAGTCCAGTTTCATCGTAAAATCTCCTTTTTGTCTCTGCAGGTTTCAACTCTCGCAATTTGCGAGCGGTTTGGTGCCAGACCTTGGGCCGAACTGCAGCCGGTTGCCGGCGAGAGGGCTGGAAACAACAAAGCCAAGCCTTTCGCAGCCCATCGAAAAGCTTGCAGTGTATCGTGCAGGTGACCACCCCCTTTCAGAAACAAATAGCCGGATGCAAGCTGGCATGGAACCCAATGAATCGGACATGCCAGCCTCCCGTCAACTCCAGTCTGCATAGCCGTGTACAATCAGTATACCACAGGAACATTAACCCCTCATAAAAATAAGATTACACTTTCATGAAAAAGAGGGAGAAGGCTCCAGGAGTCCCGATGATAAGGATCAGGCAGATTGGTATATGCCAGCCCGATGATGGGCGACGCACCTTCCGGTCCGAGCGGGTCCAGGCTTATACCAGGCCCAACCAACAAATGAACGGCAACCAGCAGGGCATAGTCCCCGGTCGGTTGCCGTTCGGGTGCGAAAGGATAGTTCGTCTGTCAGAGATGTACTTCCCCCTGCTCGGGGGAGGCAGAGAGTTAACCGGCATGGGGGGCTCCGCGCCTCCATTAACGAAGTGGCCGGTGGCTTCGAGAAGGCCATTCGATTGTAGCACAGTTGCAGCGAAACGACAAGTTGGGGCGTTTCACACCCTGGCCGACAGGTTCAAACCTGCGGTTGGGGGGCGCTGTGCGCCGGCCGTCCACCGGCGTGGACGGGGTTTCGGCGACAGGAGAGCGACGATCCCGAACGAGTTCAGAAGTCCGCACCACGAACACATCAGCAGGAGGAGAGGTGCAACGCACTTGGGGAAGTGCGTTGCACCTTTGGTTCGACCGTCTGCCCGTCTTGACTTCTGGAGCGTTCGCGCTTATAATTACCAGCGTCTGAACGTCCGTTCCGCAACCAGCCGCCCGATCCCGCATAACGCAAGGGAAGCGTTGCCATGTCCATCCCACGTCCGCTGCTACAGGCCATCGAAGGCCGCGAATGGGTGCCCTTCCTGGGCCCGGCGCCAGACCCGGACGCGCCGGCGCCGCAAGAGCTGGCGCGGCTCCTGGCCGCCGATCTGGAGCCGCCCAGCGACGGCCCGCTCTCCCAGGTGGCCCAGGCTTATGCGCTGGCCCACGGCAGCGGCGCGCTGCGCCAGCGGGTCGTCGCCCGCCTGCGTGACCCCGGCCTCACGCCCACGGCCGTACACCACCTGCTGGCCCGCCTGCCCCTCAACCTGGTCATCACCACGGCCCAGCACACGCTGCTGGAAACAGCCTTGCGCCAGGCCGACCGCACGGTCAACGTCATCGTCACCCAGGATGACCTCTCGTTCTACGACGAGAAGGCGGTCAACGTGGTCAAGCTGTGGGGCGACGTCACGCGGCCGGACACGCTGATCCTCACCGAGAAGGAGCACCTGACCCTCTTCGACGCCTCGCCGCTGCTGGCCGACGTCATCCGCGCCGCCCTGGCCACGCGCACGCTGGTCTTCCTGGGGCTGAGCCTGGAAGACCTCAGCCTGCGCCAGCTCATCCTGCAGGTCACCCGGTTGCAGGGGCGGCACAAGCGGCGCGCCTACGCCGTTTGCCTGTGGCCGGCCGACGCGGCGACAGGGCCCGGCCCCTCGGCCACCACCCGCCGCTACTGGGAAGAGGAGCAGGTGGTGATCCTGGATCCGACGCCGGCCGAGCTGCTCCTGGCGATAGACCGGGCCGTGGCCGTCCCCGCCGCGCCGCCGCCGGAGCGAGAGCGGCGGCCGCGGGCGCCCCTGCCGCGGCGGCCCTATAAGTTCCTCGATCCCTACGGGGCGGCGGACGAGCCGCTCTTCTTCGGGCGGGAGAAGGAGACGCGCCTACTGGCCCAGAAGGTGCTGGCCCACCGGCTGGTGGTGCTCACCGGCGCGCTGGGCGTGGGCAAGACCTCGCTGGTGCAGGCCGGGCTGGCCCCGCTGCTGCAAGAGCAGGGCTGGCGGGTGGTGGACATCCGGCTGCTGGAGGACGTGGGCCAGGCGGTGCAGCGCAGCCTGGCAGCGGCCCTGGGCAAACACCTGCCTGCCGACCTGCCCCTGGGCGAGCTCATCGCCCAGGCCGAGCGGCAGACGGCAGAGCGGCTGGTGCTGGTGTTCGACTCCTTCGAGGAGTTGTTCAGCAAGGCGGGGCCGGCGGGACAGCGCGCCGCCGGGGAGGCCCTGGCGGAAGCGCTGGGCCACCCGGACGTGGATGCCCGCTTCCTGCTGGTGCTGCGCGGCGATTACCTGATGCAGTTGGCCGGGCTGGAAAGCGCTCTTCCGGAAGCGTTCCACAACATCTTCCCTCTGTCCCCGCTGAGCGTGGATCAGGCCGTGGCGGCGCTGACGGGGCCGCTGCGGGCGCTGGAGCTGCGCATGGAGGAGGGTCTGGCGCAGGAGATCGCCGAGGCGCTGAAGGACCACGAGGGATACGTGCTGCCCTCGCAACTGCAGATCATCGCCGACCGGCTGTACGACGACCTCATCGCCCGCGGCGGCGACACCATCACGCCGGCCGATTACGAGCGACTGGGCGGCGCCGAGGAGCTGCTGCAGGGCTACCTGGGCGACCTGCTGGAGCGCATCCCGCAGGCCCGGCCAGTGCTGGAAGCGCTGGTGGGCGAAGAGGGCACGCGCTGCCCCTGCGACGTGGAGACCATCGCCCAGGCCACGTCGCTGGCCGCCGACACCGTGCAGACGACCCTGGAAGCGCTGCACGAAGGCCGCGTGCTCAGCACGCTGACCGTGGACGGCCGTGTGCTGTGGGAGCTGAGCCACGACCTCCTGGCCCAGACGCTGTGGGAGTGGCTGGGGGACGAGGCTCAGGAGCGGGCGCGGGCCCAGGCGGTGCTGGAACGGGCCTGGAAGGATTGGACGGCCAGCGACGCCCTGCCCGATCCGCGGCGGCTGGACTTCGTGGCCGCCCGTTGGACGTTCCTGCCACCGCTGTCCGCGGGGCTGCAGGGGCTGCTGCTGCGGGCGGCGGTGAGCCACGACCACCGCGTGGAGGATTGGCTGCGCCGTGTACCGGATGCTGACGTGCGGCGGGACGTGCTGCTGACGCTGGCGGAGGCGGAAGAAGCGGAGGTGCGCGCCCGCGCCCTGCCCCTGCTGGCGGCGCACCTGCCGCGGGAGGAGGCCCTGCCGGTGCTGGCGGGCCACACGCTGGAGGATGCGGCGCGCATGGCGCGCCGGGCGGCAGCGCTGGCCTGGCAGGAGTTGCAGCCGCAGGAGGCGTGGGACAGGCTGCGGGCGGCGGACACGCCCCAGGCCCGGCAGGCGCTGGCCGACCTGTGGGACGCGGAGCGGGTGAGCAGCCGAGAGGGGTTGCGAGCCGGGCTGCCCGTGCTGCTGGAGTTCTCCCGTCTGCGGCTGCGGGCGGACAGCCCGCGCTGGTGGCGGCGGGGCCTGGCCGGGGCCATCGGCGGCGCCGTGGGCATGGGATTGGGTCTGGCGCTGGCGGCCCTGGCCGAGGGGCACGTCTTCGTGGCCCTGACCGTCGTCCCCTGGGGGGCGACCTTCGGGCTGCTGGCCGGGCTGGGATTGGGGCTGGGGCTGGGATTGGGCGACGCGCTGCGGCTGGGCCACGCCCGGCGGGCACGCATGGCCGGCAGCGGGCTGCTGGGCGGGCTGAGCACGGCGCTGGCGGGGACGGCCTTCCTGGTGTTCCTGTGGGAGGTATGCGCCACCTGCCCTGTGGCCTGGCTGCTGGTGGGGATGGGCATTGGGGTGGGCCTGGGCGTGGCGGCGCAGGGGTGGTTCAGGCTGGGTACGGCAGCGTTGGGAGGCGCGGTCGTCGGCGGAATCGTCGCCTTGCTGAAGCTGCTCACCGGCCCGGCGCTGACGGCGCCGCTGGCAGGGCTGCTGCTGGGCCTGCTGGTGGCCATGGCCATCGCCGTAAGCGATAGGGGCATCAGCCGAGGAGGGACGACGTGAACCCGCGTCTCCGTTACCCTGCCCTGATGCAGATTGTGTCTTGCTTCTCACCACAAAGGCACAAAGACACCAAGAAATGATGTGTCGGGTTGATGGTGGACAGATCTTTGCCGGTCTCCTGACCGGCAGCTAGCGGCGGGACGCCGGTCAGGAGACCGGCTTGATCAAGAGCCTTCTAACGGCCTTCCATGGCGCTGGACTAAGGTCCAGCGCGAGCCGACCAAAGCGGAACAAACTTATGCAAGCCTGTACTTAGGACTCGTCCGACAACAACTTCACATTCTTCAGGGAACTTCTTACCACAAAGGCACCAAGGAAAATTGGAGAAATGGCCATTGAACGACCGGCGCTCAGGTCTAGAGAGGACACCATGAACGTGAAACGATTCACCTACTGCATCATCCTTCTCACACTAGCCTCGATCGTAGCAGGCTGCCCGTCGTCGCCGGTCACGCCGACGGCCACAGCGCCGCCGACTGATGTCGCCGCCGTGCCGACCGAGGAGTTGCCGCCGGCGACAGCGACGGTCGCTGCCGCCGCGCCCACCAGCACGCCGACACTTCCGCCCGCGCCTGTGCAGACCCCCGTGGCGGCGCCGCCGTTGCCGCCGGGCAGCGTGCAGGCCCGGCGCGACGGTTCCCAGAACGAGCTGGTTTTCATCTCCTGGGACGCCAGCGCGAGGGCGGAGAGCTACCAACTGAGCCTGCTTGTGTGTGCCGCCGGCAAGCAGCCGCAGCCACTCAACACGTCGGTGCAAAGAACGTCGCACACGGTGCAGGATTGGGGCGATTGCCAGGTTCCTTCGAAGGGGGAGATACGGGCCTGCAACGCGGCCGGGTGCTCGTCGGCGGCGGCCATCCCCTGGCCGGAACCTGCGGAGGTACCCACGCCCGGCGAGACGCAAGAAGAGCTCTTCCCGGCCGAGAAGACCTCCGACCTGGTGGCGCTGTCCGTCGAAGGCGAGCATGGCAGCACCCACGCCGTCGGCGACACCGTGCAGGTGTGCTACGCCGTGCAGGCGAGAGACCACTTCTACCTCAAGGGGCGCCGGGCAGCGTGCCCCGAGGCAGGACAGCCCGTGGCCAGTGGCCCCTACGAGGTGTTGGAGGGAGGCATCTTCACCAAGGACATCTCGCAGTGCCTCGACGTCACGCTCGCCGCGCCGGGCGGATGTGCGGCGTTTCAGATCGAGGTGTGGCGAGAGGGGTCGCTCTTGGACACG
>JACNHM010000298.1 GCA_014383605.1 Chloroflexota bacterium | reverse complement strand
ATGAGGCGACCTTCGCCGCCGCGGTGGTGGGTTTGCTGCGAAACGATGAGCAACGGGCTGCGCTGGCGCAGCAGGCCCGGCGCACGGCGCAGCGCTACTCCGTCGAGGCCTGCGCCGAGAGGCTGGAGCAGGCCTACGAACGGGTGCAGCGGCGCATGGCGAAGGACGAATGACGGACGTCAGCCACGGGTCATTCAAGCAGCCGCCAGCACCAGGGTGAACAACGCCCCCCCTTCGCTCAAGGTCTGCTCCACGCGCCAGCCGGCCCGCTCGGCCAGCGCGCTGGCCTCCGCCGGGGTCAGCAGCAGCAGATCGAACCAGGGGCTGAGCTGGCCACCGTAGGCCACGCGCATGGTTACCTGACCTATGGGCCGCCCGCGGGCCCGATTGCGCTGGTGATAGGCCAGGTGTACGGGGTCGTCCGTGGCCGTCGGATTGCGGCAACTGGCGATGATCACACCTCCTGACCGGGCCAGCCGGCGCAGCCGGCGCAGCATGGCCACCGTTCCCTCCACATCCCCACCGAGCGCCAGGTTGTTCCCCAACAGCAGGAAGGTGTCGAAGCTGGCCGCGGCGAAGGGCGGCGCGGTGGCCGCGGCCCAGACCATGTGCTGCAACCCCCGTCGGTGCGCCACCTGCAGCGCCAGCGGCGACACGTCGAGCCCCACCACGGGAAGGCCCCGCTCCTGCAGCGCCAAAGCGTGACGGCCGGGCGCCGCAGCCGACGTCCAGCACACGTCCCCGGGCGAAGGCCAGCGCCGTCGCCTCCGTGGGATCGAAGGCTTCGGGGCCGGCCAGGTAGAGGGCGGCGTCTTGGTCGTTGACCAGGCCGTCGTCGCGGTGGAAGATGAGGCGCGCCGGGCGGCCGTGATAGGTATCCCACAGCGCCTGTCCGAAAGGATCAGGCCCATGTCCGCTGAGTGTGGTCATAGCTTATGACCCCTACGCCGCGCTGGGCTGCGGGCGCTTCTTCGGCAGCAGCAGGATGAGCGGCAGTCCCAGCAGCGAGATGACCGCGCTGGCGGCGAAGGCCCGGCGCAATCCCCAAAAGTCCCCCATGGCTCCCAGCACCACCACGACCCCCGAACGGAGCAGGAAGCTCAGCGCCAGGTAGACGCCGTTGGCCAGCGCCCGGTTCTCAGGGTAGTTCTCCTGCACCAGGGCCATGAGCACGGGCGCTATGGACAGGGCGGTGAAGCCCAACAGCAGCAGCAGCGGGAAGCGCAGCCAGCCGCTGACCGCCAGGAAGACGAACATGAGCAGGGGAGCCGCCAGCATGGAGGCGAAGAGCACCCAGCGGCGGCCCAGTCTGTCGCTGAGGGAGCCGCCCGCCAGGGCCTCGCTGTTCTCTTGGTCAACACCCACAAGATGCTCCAGCACCTCCACGGCGGACGGGCTGATGGCAGCCTGGAACGGCGGTTTCAGACCTACCTCCGCCCCGACTTGCTCATTCTCGACGACTTCGGCCTCAAACCCCTGCGGCCCCCGGCTCCTGAGGACCTGTACGATGTCATCGACGAACGCTATGAGCGTGGTAGCATCCTGCTCACCAGCAACCGGGCACCCAACGAGTGGCCAGAACTGTTGGGTGACCCCTTGCTGGCCTCTGCTGGGCTGGATCGACTGGCCCATTGAGCCGAGATACTGGTCATCACCGGCGGCAGCTTTCGCGCCCAGGCCTGCCTGTGCGGGTACCTGACTGCGAGCGTACTCGCTCAGGCAGTCGCACGCAGACAGGCCCGCCTGCTTGGCCGGCAGGGCCGCCGTCGCCTGGAACAGGAGGTGTTTATCGAACCGAGCCAAGCGTGAGTGAGTTCTTGCTGTTGTGTGTTGGCGCAGCGGGTTTCCCATCACCTGGCCTCAGTGGGTGGTACACCATGGCCGCATATCGGTGGTACACCATGGCCGCACAAGGGTGGTACACTTACGGGCGAATATTGACAATTCCGCCGCCAACCTTGCCATATCCTGCAGAGCATGGTATACTGATGACCAGCAGATCGGCCCTCGGATGGGCCAGCCTGGCGACCACCATACGCCAGGGCAGCGCCCACAATCCCCCTTCCAAGGAGGTGATGCCCGGGAGAAAACGGAGTAACTAGAAGCTTCCTCACGAACATCGTCGTTTGGTCTCCCCTGTCACATTCGAAAACAAAGAAAGAAGGAGGAAAAGCATGTTCTCCAAGAAGTGGATGCTCACTCTAGGACTGTTCCTGGCCGCCGCGCTGATGGTGGCGGCGTGCCAACCTGCCCCGGCGCCTCCCCCTGCTGCGGAGCCCCCCGCCGCCGCAGAGCCGGCGCCAGCCGTTGAGGAAAAGACACTGGTCATCGGCTTCACCGCTTCCCAGACCGGCAGCTACAACGTGTCCTCCCTGCGTCAGGTCCATGGCCTGGACTTGTGGATGAAAGAGGTCAACGACGCCGGAGGAATCACGCTGGGCGACGGCACGGTGGTCACATTCAAAGCCGTGTCCTACGACGACGAAAGCAACACTGAGCGCGTTCAGGAGCTCTACACCCGGCTGGCCACCGAGGACAACGCCGACTTCCTCATCAGCCCCTACTCCAGCGGCCTGACCGCCGCCGCGGCGGTGATCGCCGAGCAGTACGGCAAGGTGATGATCACCACCGGCGCGGCTTCCGACGCCACGTACAAGCAAGGCTACACCCTGGTCTTCCAGGCCTACACCCCCGCCAGCCGTTACCTGACCGGCGCAGTGGACCTGTTGGCCCATGTGGACCCCAGCGTCAAGAAGATTGCCTTCGTTTACGAAAACGACAAGTTCTCCACCGACGTGGTGACGGCGGCCAAGGATTACGCCGAGTCGCTGGGCTACGAGATCGTCCTCTTCGAGGGCTACGACTCCGGCACCACCGATTTTGGCCCCTTCATCAACAAGATTGAGGCTGCCGCCCCCGAAACGCTGATGGGTGGCGGTCACTTCCAGGACGGCAGCACCTTCGCCCGCCAGATCTACGAGAAGGACATAGCGGTCAACTTCTTTGCCCTGTTGGTCGCGCCGCCGGAACCAGACTTCGCCGACCTGGGCGACGCCGCCCTGGGAGTGATCGGCCCCAGCCAGTGGGAGCCGTTGGCTGCCTTCACGCCGGAGTCGGCCAAGGAAGCCGGCCTGGAGTGGTTCGGGGCGCTGGGCGAGGAGTTCGTGAGTGGTTACGAGGCCGCCACCAACGAGGAACCGTCCTACCACTCCATCGGCGGGTACGCCGCCGGCCAGATCCTGCAGAAGGCCATCATGGACGCCGATTCGACGGACCCCATGGCCATCAAGGAGGCCATGGACAAGATGGACGTCCTCACCTGCTATGGCCACGTCAAGTTCGAGACCAGCGCCGAGGCCCACGGCTTGCAGATTGGCCACGACATGGTCTACATCCAGTGGCAGAAGGATGACGCCGGCAATCTGGCCAAGCAAGTGGTCTGGCCGCTGGAAGGCGCTACGGCCGAAACGCTCTATCCCCTGCCGTAATCCAAGGCCGATAGAGAGATAGGACAGAGATAGAGGACGTGCCCTTGTGCCTCTATCTCTGTCTCTATCTTCGATCTCTATCTCACATAAGGAGACACGTATGCTTGACTTCATCGTTGCCTCCCTGGCCGATGGCCTGCTGCTCGGATTGGTCTACGGCATCGCCGCCATGGGCCTGTCCCTGATCTGGGGCGTGATGTCGGTGATCAACCTGTCGCACGGCGCTCTCATGGCCCTGGGCATGTTTGGCATCTACCTCGCCTTCAACGGTCCGGGACTGAACCCCTACCTCGCGCTGGTGTTGGTCGCCGCGGCCGGATTGCTGTTGGGCATTCTGATCTACGTCGTCGCCGTGCACCGCGTGCTCAACGCCCCACACCTTTCTACCCTGCTGGCCACCTTCGCCGTCAACATGATCATCATCGGGCTGGGCACGGCGGCCTTCACCACCTCGCCGCGCAACGTGGACTTTTCTCTGGGGAGCCTCTCCCTGGGGCCGATAACACTGTCCTGGACGCGAGTGACGGCGGCGCTGGCGGCGATCCTGGTCAGCGCGCTGCTCTACCTGTTCCTTTACCGCACCCGGCCCGGCAAATCCATTCGCGCCGTGGCCAACAACCGTGCGGCGGCGGAGCTGATGGGCATCCCCTCCTCGCGCGTGCTGGCCCTCAGCTTTGGTCTGGGCGCCATGCTGGCCGCCATCGCCGGCGGGCTGATCTCCACCTTTTTCCCTTTCACCATCCTGGCGGGGGGGACGTACCAACTGAGAAGCTTCGTCATCTGCGTGCTGGGCGGCCTGGGCAATCCGTTGGGCGCGCTCATCGGCGGCCTGCTCCTGGGCGCCTTGGAAAGCATCATCCCCGCTTTTATGGAGACCTCCTGGGTGCCTGTGCTGGAATTCGTGCTGTTCGTCATCATCCTGCTGGTGCGGCCAGCGGGCCTGCTGGGGAGTAAGACATGAAACCATGGCGCAACCCTGGACTGTGGCTGGCGTTGGCTTTGACGGCCGCGGTGGGCATCTGGCCGGCCCTGGCTGGCAACAAGGCCTATGCGCGGGAGGTGGCCTTCACCATGCTCAAGGCCATGGCCTTGGCCTCCAGTCTGAACATCATACTGGGCTACACCGGCTACGTGAGCTTTGGCCACATCGTCTTCTTCGGCCTGGGTGGCTACGTCGGTTTCTACCTGATCAACGTCCACAACCTTCCCCTCTACGTGGCCGTGCTGGCCGGCGCGCTGAGCGCGGGCCTGCTGGCCTTTCTGCTGGGCAAAGCGATCTTGCGACTGCGCGGCGCCTATTTCGCCCTGGCCACCATTGGCGTCAACGAAGCCGTCCGCTCCTTCATCAAAAACTTCCAGCCTTTCGGCGGCCCCATCGGGATGACCCTGAACTTCAGGGCCTATCAGGCCTACGGCGGCCCCGGCCAGGCCCTGTGGATCACCTACGGCGCGGTGGTCGCCCTGACCCTGGCCGTCGTTCTCGTCAGTTTCCTGGTCAGGACCTCCCGTTTCGGCCTGGGCCTGATGGCCATACGCGAGAACGAAGACGCCGCCGAGGTGATGGGCGTGGTGGCGCCCAGCGCCAAGACCTGGGCCTACGTGATCTCGGCCGTCTTCCCCGGCATGATCGGCGTGCTCTTCTTCTTCAAAAATGGCAACATCGAGCCCGGCGATGCCTTCGTGCTGCACCAGTCCATCGAAAGCATCGTCATGGTCATGCTGGGCGGCCAGGGCACAGTGCTGGGGCCGCTGCTTGGCGCTGCCGCCTACCAGCGATTGCGCGGTCTCCTGCTGGTCAGCCCACTCTTCAAGAACATCCAACTGACGGTTGCTGGCGTGCTGCTGTTGGTGATCGTGCTTTTCGTGCCAGCAGGCGTGGTCGGCTGGCTGCGCCGCCGCTTCCCCCGTCTGCGGAGGGTGCTGGAATGAGCGACATCCTGCAAGTGCAAACCATCTCCAAGCATTTTGGCGGCCTACAGGCTCTGTTGAACGTCACCTTCGACCTGCCCCAAGGGCAGATCCTGGGCCTGATCGGCCCCAATGGCGCCGGCAAGACGACCCTGTTCAACTGCATCAACGGCGTCTACTCGCCGGACGGAGGCCACGTCGTCTTTCGCGGCCAGGACATCACCGGCTGGAAGCCCTACCACGTGGCGCGCCAGGGGCTGGCCCGCACGCACCAGATCGTGCAGCCGTTGAGCGAGTTGACGGTCCTGGAAAACGTGACGGCCGGGGCCTGCTTCGGCCACGAGCAACGCCCGCTGAGCCAGGCGCGGGAGATCGCCGAGGAGGTGCTGGCCTTCGTCGGCCTGGCTGAACGGCGCGCGGCGCTGGCTGGCAGCCTGAACGTGGCCCAGAAGAAGCGGCTGGAAATGGCGCGAGCACTGGCAGCCCGTCCCTATCTGCTCCTGCTGGACGAGGTGCTGGCTGGGCTGAATCCGGTGGAGATCACCGACATGCTCCGAGTGCTGCGCCAAATCCGCGACCAGGGCGTGACCATCCTCATCATCGAACACGTGATGCACGCGCTGATGAACGTCTCGGACCGGGTGATCGTGCTGAACTACGGAGAGCAAATCGCCGAGGGCACACCCAAGGAAGTCGCCAACGATCCCCACGTCATTGAGGCCTATCTGGGCGATCCGAAAATGGCCGAGAGGCTGATGGGGAATACCGAATAACCAATATCCAGTATCGGGTATCGGATACTGGATACTGTCGGGGAGATGAGTGATGGCATTACTGGAGATACAGAATGTTTCTTCCGGCTACGGCGAAGTCCAGATCCTATGGGACGTCTCGCTGAGACTGGAGCGAGGGAAGCTCACCGCCCTCGTCGGTTCCAACGGTGTGGGCAAAACCACACTGCTGCGCACGGTGGTGGGATTGCTCAAACCCTGGCAAGGCGCCATCACGTTCGACGGCCAGGAGGTGACGCGCCACACGCCCTACGCCAAAGCCGCTCAGGGCATCGTTCTGGTGCCCGAAGGCCGCCAGTTGTTCACCGACATGAGCGTCTACGAGAACCTGGAGATGGGCGCTTTCACGCAGCGGGCTCAGCCGCACTTCCCGCGCAACCTGGAACGGGTGTATGATATGTTCCCGCGCCTGCAGGAGCGCTCCGGCCAGAAGGCGGGCACCCTTTCCGGCGGCGAGCAACAGATGCTGGCCGTGGCTCGCGGGCTGATGGCTCAGCCGGAGATCCTGATGTTCGACGAGCTCTCGCTGGGGTTGGCGCCGTTTCTGGTGCTGGAGCTCTTTGAGGTGCTACAACGCCTCAAAGCCGATGGGCTCACGATGCTGCTGGTGGAACAGAACGTGCAACTGGCGCTGGCCGTCAGCGACTACGCCTACGTCCTGGCCGATGGCCGCGTCGTGCTGGAAGGGCCCTCCCGTGAGGTGGCCAAAGACGAGAACGTGCGGGAGGCCTACCTGGGCATCTGAGGAGTGAGCACGCCCGCCGCGGCTTTGCACTGTCTGGGCCCAGGGAGCTGGGCTATGTTCGCCCACCTCTCTGGGCCGTCTTTCTGCCGCCGGTAGCTCCGTACTTGACCGTGGAGCGCGGGACGCGAGGTCAACACATCGGCTGCATCGGCGGATCTGCCAGGAGCTGGCAAGCACGGCAACGCTGCCGGCAACACCGACGTCGAACAGAAGTCGCCGACAGGGCACAAGGAGCGAAACCCATGACCACAGAGAAAACAGCCCCGCCAGCTTTGGGCCAAACGGCAGATGAAGGGGTGGTGAGGGCCGAGACGGGCGAGGCTTTCTGGCCGCGAAGCTAGCCATAGTTTCACACTTCCTACTCGTTGCCCTGATCCCAGGTCAGTCGAACAAGGTGGCTCCCTCACCACCCAGGATGTGCTTTGCCAGTCCGCCAAGAGTACTTCCTTGATATGCGTCGAACAGTGCCTGCGGTACCTTCACGTAGCGCCAAGTTTGGCCGGTCTGTGCCGATATCTTCTGGCACCAGTCCTCAATGCTCTCATCCTTGTGCTGGACGTTCTCGTACTCGCGGCCCTTGGTCTCGATGATCCAGTTGACCGCGCCGTTCTGCGTTTTCTGAACAGCCACGAAGTCGGGATGGTAGAAGCCAATGGCGCCGGTGGTCTTCAGGTAATCCACCTTGAAACGGGTGGCCGAGGCTTCACCGGAACTGGCTAATGATGCGAAACGCTCGGTGTCGGGTGCGTCATCCAGGAAACGTGCGAAACGGGTTTCCAGGTCGTTGAAAGTGGCGACGAGGTTGAAGAGAGTCCTCCGACACTCGAGATGCTGCCGGCGCCAGGTGAAAGATGATGTCTGCGACAACTTGAAATCGGGATTCTCGAACTCGATCTCCCGTTCCTGGGTGGTCAGTTGAGCGATTCTACGGCGGAGGAAAGTCGCAATGCCCTCTTGCAGCATCGGATCGCGCAGGCGCCGCTTGATATCCTCGCTTTCCAGGTCTACCTCAACGCCGAAGCAGCGCTGCTGCACGTAGCGCTTGACGATGGCGTAGAGTTGGGCGAACTGCCCCGTGAGGCCGATAGGCTTGGCGACTGCATTGGTGATGTCGGCCAGGAACTCCTGGCTCATCAGGGGACGTTCAGGGGTGATGACCGCCTGGTGCACGGTTGTGCCAGTGGTGGCAAAGGTCATCTCGATCTCGATGGCCATTTCCTCGGCCAGTACGTCGGCTTTGTAGATGGGCTCCAGGGATAGCGGGTCAAGCTGGGCCAGGTTCTTGTACTCGTGGGTGTACTTGGGCCTGGTGAGGGGGATGGCGATGTCGTAGGCCAGTTTCTCCTGCACCGGATAGATCCACACTGGCGCTGGCGGGGGCGTGCCCACGGTGTCAATGCCCACACCCTCCTGCTCCAGCTCGCGCACGAATTCCTCGAAGGCGTCGGTGCCAATCACCTCCAGGGTTTGGCGGCGGTCGGGGCTTATCCCCTGCATCAGGCGCAATCCTCGCCCTACAGCCTGTTCAGGCAGGATGCCGGCCTTAGAAGTGAAAGGACGCAGCCCCAGGACGACGCTGACGTTGCGCACGTCCCACCCCTCTTTGAGCATCATGACGCTGACGATGATCTTGATGTCGTTGGTGTCTATATCGCGGGCGGCGGCGCGAGCCACATCCAGATCCCTCTTGGTGATGTTGCCTTTGGTGTCGGTATGGATGACCAGCACCTCACTCCTTCTGAGCCTGGTTTGCTTGCGGATGTGCTCCCCGATGCGGTCAGCGTAGGCGGTCTTCTCGGCCATGATGAAGAGCACCGGTTTCTGTCCCACGCCTTTGTAGATGCGGGTGTGCTCCTGCCACCGGTCCAGGGCGACGACAATCCAGTCGTGGTAGGCTTCGACGACATTGTGTTGGGTCACTCGGTCCGGGGCTTTCTTGTCCACCTGGTGGACGATGAGGGGAGCCTTGACCACCTGGTCTTCGATGGCCTGGGCCAGGGGGTAGTCCACGATGATCCAGGGGTAGTAGGTGCCGACCTGGGTCTTGGGGGTGGCTGAGAAGTCGAGCCAGAGGGTCAGGCCGTGCCCCGCTTTGATCTTGAGGTTGTCGTGTAACGCCAACAAGGTCTTGTTCCAGGCCAGGTCGTCGTCGTGGACGTGGTGGGCCTCGTCGTTGAGCACCATCAGGTTGCGTAGGCTCTTGATGCGCTCCAGCATGGAGGGTTGGTAGGATGCCAAATCTTGCCTGGGCGGGCGACCCAGGATAGCGTCCAAAGCGTGGCTGGGCGTCCAGTCGTCTTCCTTGGACTCGTAGATCTGCTGGATGTTGACCAGGAAGAGGTTGCCCCGAGGGGCGGGTTGGGCGCTCTCGCCGCGTAGTATCGCTTTCATGTCCCACTGCGCTTGCCACTCAGGGGGAATGAGGGGCAGGGCGTGGAAGATCTTCTTGCTGGCGAAGTCCTTCTCCAGCCGCTCGAAGACGATGACGTTGGGAGCGACGATGAGGAAGTTGTCGGCGTAGGCCCTCACCCCTGAACCCAGGCGAGCGTTGAAGTAGGACCAGACGATGGCCATGGCCATGACGACGGTCTTGCCGGAACCGGTAGCCATCTTGAAAGCGCAGCGCAGCAGGTTCTTTTCGGGCAGGTCCTGGGAAGCGTCCTTCTGTACCTCGGAGACGTAGCGACGCAGCCGGCGGTGGCCATCCATGTCGGTCTCGATGTGACAGGGCATCTCCAACATGCCGTGTTTCGGTATGTCACCGAATTCCGCGATGACAGGCTCGAGATCCTGAAAGCCTCGAACCTCGGTCAGGTAGATCAAGGTCTCCAGCGATTCGCGCTGCGCCCACCAGTAGCGGAACACGCTGCCATCTTTCAACAGATGGTCCTCGTCGAACCAGAACTGCATGAGCCGTTTGCTTACCTCCGTTGCGCCGTCGTAGCCCTCATCCCGCCATTTGTCTACCGCTGCTCGCAGTTTGTTCACCAGGAACATATCGCTGGGGCGGCGGCCCTGGCGCACCGCGTAGTCTCCAGCCCCCAGTTTCTCCAGATACTGGTCGGGGCGGGTGTAGGGCGTGCGGCCGGGAATCTCTGGCAGGGCCCGGTCGTAGGAAATAATGGTAGTCACGGTCGGCTCCTCCCTTGCCCGGTATCAGGCCGGCCGGCAGTGCGATAGGCTACGTTGGGGTCGTTAGGTGAGCCGGTCAGTTCCAGCCGACCCTGCCGCACCAGCGGTGAGAGATACGAGTTACGCACGTAGTCCACGTTACGGTGTAAGGCGCTGGCCAACTCACGTGCCGTGTGTGGGCGCTCAGCACATAGGAATAGAATCGCTGCTATCACATCATCCCGCAACAACCGTTTTCCTTCTGCCAATAGTCTTAGGAGCTCAACCTTAGTCTTAGGAGTAACTTTAGGAGTACTCTTAGGAGTAATCGGGGGAGTCTCTGCTGCTGCTTCCCCGGCCAGTGTGTAGTAGACGCCCGGCCCGCGACGTTGCTCGGAACGCTGCAGCAGTCCCAGGCCCTCCAGGCGGGTCAGGGCTCGGCTGGCGGTGAGGGTGTCAGTGTGGTTGAGGCTGCGGTAGGCAGCGTTGTCCAGCCGGCCGGTCTTGCGGGCATAGACCAGGGCCTTCTGCTCCTCGGTGCTGAGGCTGAGATCGCTGAACGGCTCCAGCCAGGCCAGGTCTGTTTGATCCATGAAGTGATGCCGGTAGAAGGTCACGCGAAAGGAACGGTCTTGCGGGTCGCTCTCGAAGGTAGGGGGTGTCAAGCCCAGGTCATCCATCGCCCGCTGCATGGCCCGGATGCCGGTGCCTTTCTGTTCCGCCCAGCCGATCTCGTAGAACATCTGGGCAATGCGGGGGTTGCGTAGTTCCGAGCCGGGTTCGCCCAGGCGGTCCGGGTCGCGCAGCGACGCGCCGGGGTTTTCTATTTCAAGCCGGTCGGCGAAGCGACGGATTTGAGTAGGGCGGTGGATGCGGTAGTCCTGGTGCATCAGGGCGTTGTGGACCGCCTCGCGCAGTGCAACGTGCATGGGATCGGCCACGCGCTGTGCATTGCCTGGATGCAGGGCAAAGCGCTCGGGAATCTCCTTGCGCAACACGCTGAGCACGTCGCGGACGACGTCGAGCAACGGCCCCTGGAAGGAGCGACCGGCCCCTCGCTCGGTCGGTGCGGCCACCCATTCGGTGCCCTCAATGTCCAGCAGGTCGGCGCGGAAGGCAGGAAAGCAGCGGCGGATGAGCGGTGGCGTGCCGAACATCAGCACGCCGGCGACCGTCGGCACCGGTTCGGTCTGGCCTTCGGGTTGGATGATCGCTCCGTAGGCCCGCAAGAGGTCGTCGTCGTCGTAGGTCAGCGCGGGGTTGGTGGGGTCCTGAGTGTCCAGCAGGCGGCGGAAGGCACGCAGTTGGTCGGCGTCGAGTTCCTCTCGGCGCGCCATGGGCACCGGCGTCATGTCGGGGCTGACGAAGGAGCGGGCCTGGAAGAAACGGGCCAGGTCGTCCTCGGTACAGGGCATGTCCTCGCCAGCCACCCGCTTGAAACATCCCTTGTCCAGGCCGGCGCTGCGGATGTAGATCGGTTTCTGGTAGGGGAGCGCTTCCGGAATGTAGACGCGCAGGATCACCCGTTCCTCGCCGGCCATGGGGATGATGAGGGGTTCCACCTGGGCTGGGATAGGGACGTTCATCACGTCGTGCAGCCCAGTGGCCAGGTCGTGCTGGATCCTGGCTGCATCCACCAGGCCGGTGATCACAAACTGGCCAGCACGCTGGGCGATGCCCAACAGCAATGTGCCGCCAGTGGTGTTGGAGAAGGCGGAAGTCGTCTCCCAGACGTCGCGAGGCAGTTGCCAGAGACTCTCCTTGCACTCCACCTGGGCGCTCTCGCCGATCAGTCCCAGGCGGTGCAACAGGGCTTCGAGGGATGGGAAGCTTTCTGCGTCGTTCATGTCACCTCCACGGTAAACAACTGCGAGGTATCAATCCCGAAGATGTCGATCACCTTGACCAGGATGTTGTAGGTGCCCGGCTCGTCGTAGGTGTGGGGATCGGTCTGGAGTTGGAGAGAGCGGGCGCGGCGGGTGCGGTAGCTGGTCCACTGGTTTATGAAGGTATCGTTACGGAAATCCCAGTCCACGGCCCAGTAGTCCACATAGTCCGACCACTTCCTGACCTTCTCCCGCACCTCTTCGCGGATCAACTCGGTGTTGGGGATGACGAAGTCGGTCAGGGTGACGGTGAAACTGCGCTTCCTGCGTGAGGGCTTGATTTCCGCCTCCAGGTAGGCCAACTCGAAGAAGCGGATGTCGCCCTTTTCGACGGCCTGGGGCTCCATGACCTCGCGGGGGATGTGGAGCATGAGCAGCTTGATGCCTCGCGCTTTGGCCTCGTCGGTCATCA
This sequence comes from Chloroflexota bacterium, assembly GCA_014383605.1. The sequence continues at coordinate 14,671 of JACNHM010000298.1, read as the reverse complement.
GGCCGTTGAGCCCCATCTCCCACTCCCAGCCCAGGACGTGGAGCTCTTTCTGTTTGGCGGCCTGGCACTCCTCCAGGCAGTTGAGCACCTCGTCAATGGTCACCGGCGCGTCCACCGCGCCCACGTGAACGACGGCGCTGCCCTTCTTGCCGTGCAGGTGTTCCATACCGGCTAGCGGCTCAGCGCCGTAGAGCTGGAGGATGAACTTGAGGTACTCGAAGATGAGCATCTGTTGGGGGCGCTTCTGGCCGCCGAAGGTGACCCCCTGCCACACCTGGCGCTCGTACTTGCCCAGGTTGAGGATCTCGAAGGGCTTGCAGCCCTCGATGTCCAGCAGGCGTTTGCGGGTAGTGTGGATGGCGTAGCGGCCCAGGTCGCAGCCAATCCAGCGCCGGCCCAGCTTTTCGGCTACAGCCAGCGTCGTGCCGGAGCCGCAGAAGAAGTCGGCAACGAGACTATCCTCACTGGTTCCAATTTCAAATATCCGCCGAAGCAGAGCCTCCGGCTTTTGCGTTCGATACCTGGTGAATTCCTTCGCCTGACCCTGAACGGGTGGGATATCCATCCACAAATCTTGTAGTGGCACTCCCTGCATCTCATCAAGATAGCGCTTCCTCATGGGCACAGCTCCGGGCTTGGTCTGTACGATCTCGCCGCGCTCGTACATCTCTTGCATGCGTTCTCGGGAGTAACGCCAATATCTTTTTATACCCAGAAACGCATAAAAGGGATTGCCCTTCGAGGCACCTCCAGGGCCAGTACACGAGATTAGGCGATATTTACGGCCATCTTCGTCAAGATACTTGTAGAACTTTTGTATGTAGTCTTTGCTATACTCTGTAAACACCTGATTCCAGATATGATCTTCGCTGCGAGCATACAGGAAGATTACGTCGTGCAAGGGGCCTAGGTGTTTTGTGCCCTGACCTACGTTTCCGTGAGCAAATGTTCGTTTCCAGATGACTTGATTCCTGAAGTTCCCTGGCCCAAATATTTCATCTAACATTACCCGAATATGGCCTGATATGTTTTGGCCAACGTGCAGGAACAGCAAACCTCTATCAGACAACAAATCTCGCATCAACTGCAGTCGTTCGTAGAGCATGTGCAAAAACGAGTCGTTACCGCTGCCCCAAGTATCTCGATATGCCTTTTCTTCGATAGCTGACTGGGTTTTTGTGACCTCCGTGTCTCCAACTTCAACTGTGCAGGAGAAGTCGGCCCCAATAGCAAATGGGGGGTCGATGTAAATCAAGTCTATCTTGCCGGCGAAGCCCTGGGCCAGCAACGAGGACATGACGTACTTGTTGTCGCCCCAAATCAGCTTGTTCTTCCAGCCCTCCTCGAAGGTGTCGCCCTCCTGGGGCTGCCAGTAGTCGAAGAAGGTGAGCTGGGGCGTCTTGGCCTCGCGGGTGGCGCGGGTCTCGTTGACGGTCTCGATGACCTGGAAGGGTAAGTTGACCCGCTCTACGGGGACCAGGTTGCCCTCCTCGTCGTACTTGCCGGGCCAGACGAGTTCGGTGCGGGTGATGTCGATTTTGGGCATTTATTTTCCTCTCTTTTCAGAGATAATCCAGAGATTTGCCAGAGGTAGCTATCTCAGATAAGGGTACCAGTCGCTCGCCAGCCGATAGCGCCTGCCTCGGCCACGACCCTCTCCAATCACCAAACCTCGCTCAATCAGGTCATTCAAGTCAGCTCGGGCAGTAAAGTCCGACACGTCGCAAAGCGCGCGGTATTCTCGATTGGTGATTCGTCCTCGCTCTTGCAGGTATTCGATCGCCCGTCGCTGCCGGTCGTTGAGTTCCGCCATCGCACGAGCCCGCACCTCTTCGGGAGTGGCCAGTCGCCTCTGCTCGATGCCGTTGCGCAGGATCAGCCGCACGGCGGCCGGCTCCTCGATCCACTCCGGCGGCGGCAATCCCGCTGCGTCCATCTCGTCATACATGCGGTCCACCCCCTCGCCGATGTCTTTGATGTAACGCATCTCGGCCAGTACTCGGGCGATGCGCGGGTTGCGGGAGAAGTGATCGTGACGGATTGTCTCAGCACTGACGGTGCCAGGGAAAGGGCCAGGGCTGATGATCTCCAGGCGGTCGTCGAACATCAACACTTCCACTGGCCGTCCCGTGATGTTGTAGGCCCGGTGGGCCACGGCATTGGTGATCCCTTCTTGCCACACGAACTCCGGATATTCTGGCGTGACCACGAACTTGCCACCAGGGCCAAAACGGGAGAACTCACGGATCAGCGTCCCCACCAGAGCGAAGGTTTCGTCCAGCAGCCTGGGCAACGGTTGCTCAATGGTACGGTCCTTGACGATGTTCATAGCAGCGCCGGTCAGGGCCTCGGTGCCTTCATAGCGCAGGAAACGGATGCCTGGGCGAGGGTGCCAGTGGTCCGGCTTGCGGCCAAAGAGAAGCACGCCAGCCAGGTTGATGCCCAACTCATCACCGTCCCGTTGCGCCAACTCCCGGGCAGCCAGCAGGTCTCGTGGATCCCCCCTGGCTTCGATCATCTGGGCGTAGCGCTTCAGCAGGTCCTCGTCCAGGTCGTTGTAGCTCGCACCTCTCGCCAGTTCAGACTCGTAGTTGGCCTGCCCCTTGTCATAGGCCAGTTGCAGGACTTCCTGCACCCCCAGCCGCCGGTTCTGGTCGCCAACGCGCAAGTAGACGGTCTTGCGGGTGTTGTTGTGCACGGTGCTAGAGCGCGCTACCTGCATCAGTAGGACCTGATCAGGCTTCCCTCGCTCGTTGTGGCAGTCCAGGTATCGGGTTTCCACTTTGACCGCTGGTTCGCAATAGTCGAAGGCTGTCCTCAGCAGATTCTGGACATTGTCGGCATGCCGTCGGGTGCCTGTGATCTGCCTGTCGTTTTCGATCCCAATGACAACCAGACCCCCGTCGGCGTTGGCGAAAGCGATGAGGATATTGGCCAGGTCCCGGGGATGGATGCGGGCGCTCTTGAAGTCGAGCAACTGGCCCTCATCGCTTTCCACAATACGCTCAACGGCAGGCTCCTCAAAAATCGTCATCTGTTTTCACCTCTCTTCCGCTTGATCGTCCCTTCCCTCGCACAGTACGTACGAAAGTCACACTCCCCGCACACCCGCGCCTCCGGCGCCTGCCGCACGGCGAAATCCTCGGCCAGTATCTGGGCCACCACCCAGTCGAAATGAGAGCTGGCCTCGGCTACCCGCTCCGGCTCGTAGGGGAAGCACATCAGCGCATCCTCCCGCCGCTCCTCACCCGTCCAGTAGAGGTACAGGCGTTCCGGGTGCCGGTCGTAGCGTCGCTCCAGGATATGGGCGTAGATCAGGAGCTGCCGATAGTAGCCCTCCAGACGGGCATCGTCTGCCTGCGGGCGGGGCTGCGACTTGAAATCCAATAGCTCCAGCTTCTTGTCCTCACCCAGCAGCAGGTCAATCTTGCCCGTCAGGATGTACTCGTCCTTCTCCACCGAGACGTCCACCTCGATCTCGATGATGTGGTCCATGCGGTCCTGGTTCTGCTTGAAGTAGTTGATCACCTGTCGGTAGGCGATGGCCCGCTGGGCCTCGTCAATGGGGCGGTAGCCGGCGTTCACCAGCCCCCGGAAGTTGCCCTCGAACAGGCCGGGGATGGCCGCCTGGATCAACCGCATGGCCTGGCCCTCTAGCACCCACCGATGGATGTCCTCAATGGTCTGGTGAACCAGAGCTCCGAAGAAGATCTCGGCCGAGCGAGAAGGTGCAAACTCGTACTCGCGGAAGAACTGGTACTGGCGCGGGCAGGTCTCGTAGACCTTGAGGTGATTGGTGAACGAAAACGTCTTCTTGACGGGCACCCGTTCTTTCAGTTCAAAGTACTGCGCAGCCAACAGTTCCTTCTGCACATAGGGCCACTGGCGTAGTCCCTGCCAGATCGGGTTGAAGTGCTTCTTAGGTGTTTCCGTGCTGGTCAGCACCAGGACCTTCTCGGCCCGGGAAAAGGCCACGTAATGTAGCCGCATGCGGTCGAACTCGGTGATACGCCTCTCCGGCTCAAAAGGCTCACGATGGTAGAACGGCCCTACCAGCCGGTCCACCTGCTTCGACGAGGATATGTTTGCCGCCAAAGAGCCCACGATCACCACCGGAAACTCCAGGCCCTTGCTCTGGTGGATGGTCATCACCTGGACGTGTCCGGAGGGGAAGGGACGGTCCGGGTCCTCGTACTCGTTGATACCACCTACGTATAGGAAGCGCAGAAAGCTGTTGAAGAAATGCAGGCGGATGAGACCCCGGTTGCGGTGGGTAATCACGGTGTAATGGTAGTAGTGCTGAAAAATGGCCATTAGTTGGCTGAAGATAGCCAGACTGCGGGCACGGTTCTCGTTGCCCATCATGCTTGCGAAGGGCTCATAGGCGATGAACTGGTAAAGGTAATCGGCCAGGTGCCGGTTCAGGGCCTCGCCTTCCCCCAAGCTTTCGATCTCAGCAACCCGCCGCTGCAACATCCTGGCCAGAGGGTGGTCTGCCACCACGCCAGCGCGGGCCACGTCGGTCAGACAGGCATCCACGTAGTCGGCCAAATCGCGAAGTGCATAACCACTCAGATTGCCGCGATTGTCACCGTACCAGCCCAGCAGCACGGCAAAGCAGCCTACCATCAGGCGTACTTCCTCGTTGTCGAAGTACGTGCGGGCGCGCGGCGCAAACACCTTCACGCCATGCTGTTCCAAGGCCTCCATGTAGGCACCGGAGTGTATGGCGCGCACACTGTGCAGCAACAGCGCCACCTGGTTGTAGTCCTCGATAACCTCGCTTTTCTTGAGGAATCGCACCAGGTGCGCAACCCGATTGGCCTCATCGTTCCCCTTCGCGCCCCAAATGGAGAACACTGCCGGGTAATCGGGGTGGTCGTCATCCTCGTTTGGTTCGATGGTCTTGGCGTAGCGGAAGTCGAAAGGCGAATGAGGGTTCGACCAATCGCAGCCGTCCATGAAACGGTTGTAGGCCGCGATGATCCGTTCGTGGGAACGGTAGTTCACCGTCAGGCGGACCTGGGGGCAGGGGCTAAAATGCCTGCCGAACTCCAGGATATTGCGGACCGTCGCCCCCCTGAACCGGTACAGGCTCTGGTCGTCATCGCCAACGACACAGAGGTTGTTCTGCGGCTGGGCCAGTCTCAACAGCAACTGCTCCTGGATGTAGTTCGTGTCCTGGTACTCGTCCACCATCACGTAGTGGACTTCCGCCTGCACCTGTCCGCCGATCTCAGGATTGCTCAGCAGATCATAGAAGGCTTTCTGCTGATGGGCAAAGTCCAGCCGATCACGCTCACGCATGGCCTCTTCATACCGCAGATAGGCTGCGCCAAGCTGTTGGAGGAATTCATTGCCGCTGGACACAAGGGCATTGGCGTCCACCAATTCCTCGGTGATCTTGTTGAAGAAGTCGGTTACCCCCTTGATCGCTGTCCAGCGCGTAGACCATTTCCCCAGATACTTGCCCTCCTCATTCGACTCGCCCACGATCGCCTCGAAGTTCTCGAATAGGAAAAGGGGTTGTGTGAGCTCATCCAGCACCTCGTAGCCCGTGCCGAGTTGGGTATGGTGGCGAAAGCGACTGAGATGCCTGTTGCAGATGCTGTGGATCGTGCCAACCTGAAGCTGCGAGAGATCACCCGTGTACCCCAGTGTTCGGGCCGCCTGAGCAACCCGGTCGCGCAGTTCAAAGGCTGCCTTCTCGGTGAATGTGCAAAGCACGATCTCTTGGGGTTGAGCCTTGCCCTGGAGCAGGACGTTCAGCGTGCGTACCACCAGCACCAGCGTCTTGCCCGATCCCGGCCCAGCGATGATCAGCAGCGGGCCATCGCTTCGGGCCACAGCTTCGCGCTGAGCGTCGTTCAGAAAGTCATAATGCCTGGCGATCGCGGGATGTATTCCAGAGCTCACAGCAGGCCCTTCTCCCGAAAGCTGAAGTACGTGTCGCGAGATACAATGATGTGGTCGTAGACAGAGACGTTCACCGTCTTCGCTGCCAAAACCAGCCCCCTGGTGAGGGTCTTGTCGAAATCCGAGGGCTCCACGTTTCCGGCGGGGTGATTGTGAACGAACACGAGGGTCGTTGCCTTCGCCGCCAGCGCGATCTCCACGACCTTGCGGGGATATACGGTGGCCTGATCTACAGTGCCCTCAGCAACGTCCCTTTCATCCACGATAGCGAAGCTGCTGTCCAGGCAAATCACTCGGAACTTCTCATTCCGCTCGGCACCCATTCCGACAATGCAGTACTCAATCAAGGCCTCAGGGCTGTCGGGTGAGAAACGGGCCTGGCTCGTCTGTTGCAGATAGCGAGCGGCTGCCTGCTTGACGAAGTGGATCAGCGTGACGGCTGCCGGACCTGCCCCCTCAATGGTCTCCAGTTCCTCACTCGAAGCATCCAGGACATCCTTGAAGGAGCCAAAGCGCGTCATGAGGGCTTTGGCCACAGGCTTCATGTCCTTCTGGCGTGCTACGAACAACAGCAGCAGTTCCAGTGCCTCATAGTCCTGGAATCCGACCAACCCCTGCTCGAGAAAACGCTGCCGTATGCGCTCGCGGTGCCCGTGGTAGTGTGCCTCGCTCATGGTACTTTATCTCGGCCTGTCAGATAGCAGAAAATAAGAAGCCGCCATAGGCCCGCGGTAGCGCGCCCATAGCGGCTTTGTCTCTTTCTGCCGTTGCTCTTTCCAGATGAGGACCTGATGAACCCCTGAAATCCGCTATCACCCATCTGTAGCTTTCCTCTGGAATGCCCAACCCTGTGCCCGACTGTCCGCAGGGCAGTGTTGATATTATTGCCTACCTCGACAATGTCACATTCGGCGAAACGTTGGTAGTGAGCTACGTAGCGCAGCGGAGTAGCGTCCTGGCGACGGCACTCCGCTCCGCTGCGTGCCTGACTACGAGCGAAATGTGACATTGCCAAGCTACTGAACACCAGGAGGCAACACTTCGCCCTCGAAGACTCCCGGGGATGTCAGATCACAATATCTCCCAGCTGAACGAAGATCACTCTCTTCGCTTGATGGTAGCCATCAACTCATCCGGAGTGATGATCGCCAGACCGGACTTCTGTGCTACCCTCGGATCGTCGATGAAATGCTTGCGATCCCAGGTCACGAGACAGTCCACTTTCGCCTTGACCGCCGCCGCAACAACAGGGGCATCTTTGAGGTGGATGTACGCTGCTGCGCGCTTCAGTTCCTCTAAAGACGGCTTCCGAACGATTTGCGGCTTGATCGCGGTCAGAAGCTCGTGGAAGGCTGACAGCGCCTCAGGTGCTTTCTGGGCAAGGTTCCTCCTGGTCTCCTTGAGGACATGTTCGCTCAAGACGATCTTGACATTGCCCCGAATGGCCTCCCGCAGCAGATCACGCGATGACCCGGTCTGGGAATAGCTGGCGGCGAACAGAACGCTGGCGTCGAGGAAGACCCGGCTCATCCCTGCTACTCCGCCACAAGGCCGTACTGTTCCTCAACGATTTGACCTCGAATGTCCCTTCCGGACTCGATCAGTTCCTCAAGGCTGATCCCCTGCTTCTCCAGGGCTTCCCCGATCCTGTTCAAAGCGTCCATAGCCAAAACCTCGCGGGGGGAGATCAGTATGCCTTCATCGGTCTCGACGAAGGCCACAACGCCCCCCTCCTTGATCCCCAGCCGGCGGCGAAGCTCGATAGGGATGGTCACCTGGCCCCTTTGCTGAACCGTTACGAGTTTGACAACTTGATCCATCATAGATGCTCCTGGCAAAATCATACTTTCTGAGCGCACCATCATATTAACATAGATTCCCGTGCTTGTCAAGTAATGCAGAAGGGCGTCACAGCGCGTGTTCCTGGAGCTCCCTCCTCATCACGTCACAGGCCAACCGCACGTAGATGGACGTCGTCTTCAGATCCCTGTGACTGAGGGCTTCCTGCACGGTTCGCAGGTTTGTCCCCTTGGCCACGTGGTGGGTCGCAGGCGATGTACTCCTGGGCGGCCATCTCCTCGCCAGCCGGCGGCAGGTTGCGAGACGGGACGCGGTTCAGGGAAGGGGTACTCGGGCGACTGCAGGGCGCTGCCTTCGGCGTAGGCCTTGACCTCCCCGTAGTCGATCAGAGTCATGCCCAGGTCCCAGCCACCCGACTCCGGGCTGCGCTGACCCCCCGGCTGTCTTACTATCACGACAACACAATGCTTCCAGAGGGCGACCGCAAGGGTCGCCCCTACACATGGTGGTCTCCGTGACAATAAGATAGCAAGGGTCGCCCCTACACATGGTGGTCTCCGTGACAATAAGACAGCAAGGGGCGCTGACCGAGTGCGAAGACGGTCTTGGGGGTGCCAAACAGCCAGTTGAGCGCATCCAGGGTGTCGCTGATGGCTTCGACCCGGGGGTCGGTCGCCAGTTTGATCACGGCAGTGAAGGGTTCGGCACCGTACTCGTCGGCCACGGTCTGGGCTTTTTCGGCCGATCGTGAAGAGATGCCGATGATCTGTACATCGGGGATGAGGGATTCGCCCTGGGCGCGGCCGCCTTGCACCTGCTCTACCTGCTCTACAGCAGCCTGACCTTTGCCCTGATCGCTCTGGCGGAGTGGCTGAAGAGAGCAACGGCCCAGCGGTAGCTCAGGCCCACTTCGTTACCGGAAGGGTCAGTCGTTCTACAACCCCACGCCGTACATCTGGTCGGGGGCCAGGAGGTCGGGGAAGCGGGGGCGCAGGGTTTCGCGGGCGGTGTAGCAGAGGTGGCAGGCGTCGGCGTAGCCCTCTTCGTGGGTCAGCCCGTAGCGGCGCAGCAACGCCGCCGGGCCGCCCGCCAGCAGCGGGCCGACGATGGGATGGGCCTGGGGATCGTAGGCGGCGACCAGATCGGCCAGCGGCTGCTGGAAGAGGTTGCCCATGGTCAGCCCCTGGCAGAGGTGCAGGTAGCCGAGGGGATCCACGTGCAGCCGGCCGGGGGAGGCCAGGTCCTCGTAGGGGCACTCCACGAAGCTCTGCCAGGGCTGGCGGGACACCCCCGCCAGAAGTTTGGCCACGGCGCGGCCGCGGAACATCAGCGGCGTGCCGGCCGGCTGCTCCGGATAGAGCTCGCCGCCCTCCGGCGTCGCCACGGAGAGCGTCCCACAGGGCAGGCCCAGAGCCTGAGCGGCCGCCGTGCCCCGCCGCGCTTCGGGGGTTTCCTTCTGATCGTTGGCTTCGCCGTGGAAGAGGTCGCTGGATAGATCGAGGCTGGACAACCCCACTGCCGCCAGCGGCTGCAGCCACTCCAGGGCATCCTCCTCGGTCGTGGCCCAGTAGCTGTTGGAGACAATCCCCACGTCAAATCCAAGCCGCCGCCCCTCCTCCACGGCCTTGAGCATGATGGGGTAGTAGAGAAACGGCTCGCCCCCCTCCAGGAAGATGCTGCGCACCGTGCCCAGCTCGGCCGCCTGGCGGTAGATCTCCCGGATCTGGGCCAGGGTCATCGTGCCCTCGGCCCAGGGGCTGCTCCAGACGAAGCAATGGTCGCACTCGTGGGTGCATTTGTAGCTCAGCAACAGGTGCAGGCCGGTGAGGTTCATGGCTTCTTCCTCAGTTGCTTCGCATGGCGATGGGGAAGAAGATCTTGTGCTTGAGCGCCGAGGGCCGCTCGCTGTGGAAGATGTCCCGCGGCCCGCCGGCCATGCGGGCGGCCCACACGGCATGCACGCGCCCATCGGCGGTGGCGGCCAGGGCCACATCGCCCAGGCCCAGCGGGTTGCTGGCGATGGTCTCGGCCGTGGACCAATCGCCGACCTGGGCTCCCTTATGCCGGGAGTGCAGCGTCGTGCCCTCCTCCCAGGCCACGTGCATGTACTGCTGCGGCGTGACGACGATGCTGGCCAGGTGGCACTCGTTGGGCGATTGCGAGACGTCGGCGGGCACCGACCAGTAGCCCACGTGCCCGTGGCTGTGGTAGATCTGCCAGCCGCCGCCGATCTCTTCTTCCCAGACCAGATGGGCCGTGCCCTGCGCAGCGAGGTTCAGGTCGGCGATGGCGGAGTGGACACTTTCAGAAGCGGAGATGTTTTCGGGCAGCGACCACTGGTTGCCGTCCCAGCGGCTGTAGTAGATCTCGAAGGGGCTGGAGGGATCGTCCTGATCTTGCCAGACGACGTGCAGTTGGCTCTGTCCGTCAATGGCCAGCGCCGGCACGCTGCCGCGGGCGCTGGGGATGGGTTTATTGACCCAGTAAGCCCCCTGCTGGTGGCCGTGGTAGATCACCGAATGGCCGGGGGTGGTGTCGGCCCACACGGCGTGGAGCAGGCCATCGGGGGCCAGAGCAATACGCGGCGTGCTGGAAGCGCCGCTGGTGTAGGAGATGTTGCGCGGCAGCGTCCAATGGCTGCCATTCCAGCAGACGTAGTAGATCTCCCAGTTGCCGCCGAACTCGTTGGCGAAGAGGGCGTGGAGGGTGCCGGCGCTGTCCACGACCAGCGTGGGGCGCTCGCCCGTGGCCACGCGCAGGGGGGAAGACCAGGCCGCGCCGCTGCGGTAGCTGTGGTAGACTTCCTCGCCTTCTTCCCAGAGCACGTGCACCGTGCCGTCGGGGGCCAGGGCCGCGGCCGGGGAACGGGAATCGGCAGTGCTGGTGGACAGGTTGACGGCGGCGCTCCAGGGTGTGTCGTCTGGGGATCGAGATGAGCGCGCTTCGGCGTCCGGTAGGGGCGCCTCTGCCGGTTTCTGGCGGCGGCGTATCTGTCCCAGGAGCCGGTTCCAGAGCCTGCTGATGACGTCCCACCAGCCGGCAGCGGATGTGCTGGCGTCAGAAGAGAGTGGTTTGAGTGATGGCATCGGGACCTCCTCGGTCGGCGTCAACGGATGTGCGCTATTGAGGGCGTGCGCGGGGTCCGCGCAGCCAGGGCACGCCAGCAGCAGGCAGAGGGTGAGGCCGAGGCATGCCGCCGGCGCGGCCGGGTTGGCGGCAGCCGCGCGTACCGCGGGGGGCCATGGTCTCAGACCCTGGGCTTGCGGGACGGGCGTCACATGTGCTCAGGGATAGAGGCCGAATTCCCCCACCTGCGGCTGAGCCAGCCGTGCGAAGTCGGCGTAGGCGACCTTCATGGTCTGTGTGTAGGTGCCGACGCGGAAGACGATGGCGGCGTGTTCCGTCAGGGCGCTGTCCACGTAGACCGGCAACTCGTACAGGTTGCCGAAGGGGGGCATGGCGCCCACCTGGCAGTCATCGAAGTGCTGGGAGAACTCCGTCTCCGTCGCCAGCCGCACTTTCTTCACCGCCAGGAGCCTGGCCGTCTGGCGGAAATCGACGCGGGCGCTGGCCGGGAGCACCAGCATGGTCATGCGCTCGTCGGCCCAGACCATGACCACCTTGGCCAGTTGGTGACCGGAGACGTGCTGGGCGGCGGCCACTTCCTGGGCCGTGTACGCCTCGGGGTGGGTCATGGCTTCAAAGGAGACGTTGTGTTCCCGCAAGTACTTCTCGAGTCGCTCTTTGCATTTCATGGCCATTCCTCCTTTTCGGCAGTTCCATACTCGGGTTGCGGTACACACATTATATCATCAGCTTCCCGGTACGTCAATCCTGGCACATTGGGGGTCATCATTCAGAGCAGGGGAATCTGTAACGACCAGCCTGCTCGGCCTGGGCTGTCAAGTCCAGGCCACGGGCGGCCTGATGCGGCCGGTATCTGGCCGACCAGGCCGCCGGACATGGCTGTCCGGCGGGAGCCTGGTAGTGACGGGAATCTGGGTAGACGAAGGAGCAGACGAAGCCGTGCTTACTCTCGAGCTTGGGGTACTCATGCGGGGACGGTCACGTAGATGGGGTTCGACAGGGCTTGCCGGAGCAGTGCGGCTGAATGGTGAGTTATCTCTCCACCACTGGGCTCGACCAACTCGAGACGATAGAAGGTGTCACCTTCTGGCCTGGTCTCCCAGCGGTGGCTGAAGTCGTCACCCTCGACGGCGACTCCCTCTACCCCCGTGGCAGAGACGATTCTCAATGTCAATCCACCGCCGTTCACCACGCGGGCGCTCAGCATTATGGGATGCCCGGCGGGGATGAGTGATCTGTCCCCCATCATGCTTTCATCCACTCCATCCACTCCATCCCCATCGGCGTCAGCGCTCAGGTACAATTCTGGCCCTTGCGGATCGGCGGAGATGAAGACGTGCCCCGCCCGGATGCCACGCAGGATGCCCGCCGTAGAAAGCTCGTGAGCATAGACCCAGGTCGTCGGTGTGCCCAGGTCGTCGGACTCCGGTTCCCCGCGGAAGGGCTTCACGTGTTTGTCGCTTCCCCCCACGGCCACCACCTGCCGCCCCTGCCGGAGCAGGTTGTCCCAGAAGGCCAGCGATTGATGGTTGTTGGATGCCCACACGCCTTGCCACGCCTCTACGCAATCGAAGGGTAGATGGGGACTGTACTCCCAGGCCGGGCCGTTGTCCTTGGGATGGTTGACGGAGACGACCGCCCCGGCGGTACGCACGGCTTCAATGATGCGGGCCATGGTGGCGTCGTCGCGGCAGCGGAACTCCTGCCAACCCTGGATGCCCCAGGCGTTGGCGTGTCCGTAGTAGGTGGTGATCTCCTGGCCAGGGATGAGGAGCAGGTCGTCGCCGCCGACCTGAGCCAGGTAGGGCAGATGGCTGATGGTGTTGTGCTCGGTGACGGCGACGAAGTCGAGCCCCCGAGCCCGGGCCGCAGCAGCCAGGTCGGCCAGGCTGCCCGTGCCATCGGAGTGGTGGGTGTGGCTTTGCAGGTCACCACGGTACCAACGGGTTTCCCTGCTCAACACCGGAGATGCCAGGGGACCGGGCTGCGGTGGTGGCGGCATGTCACCCGGCTGGCCGAGGATGGTCAGGCGATAGTCGCATCCTGCGGGAAGGATGTGGTACAGGCCGAGGATGATGTGCCAGGCACCGGGGTACAGGGGACCGGGCAGGTAGCCCGGCGTGGCCGCGGCCGGCGAGATGGTGAACGTGCGCCGGTCGCTGCCGCTCCAGCCCCGAAAACCCTCTCCCCGCAGAAACTGGCAGCCGCGGGGGTCGAAACAGCCGATGTCCAGCACGTTGCCGCAGCCGGCCGGCAGCGCGGCACTGACCGCCTCGCCGTACTCATAGGAGACAGTCAACCGCTGCAGGCCGGGTGGCACGTCAAAGGGCAGCAGCCGATAATCGCCGGCCGCCTTGTCGTCCGGCGTGATGTGGCCGGATAGGGTCCAAAACAGAGATCCGTCGTTGTGTTGAACAGGTTGTATGGGCATCAAGGGGATTGACCGCTCCCACGGGTTAGCTGCACCGGTCGGGAGACCGGCGCCGACAGAATAGATGAGCGCATGCAACGGAACAGAGCTAAACTAACTCCTGCACTAACTGGCCCACGAGCCGCACTCGTTCGATATCGCCGTCGGGGGGCATTTCATCCGATATGCCCAGTACCAGGCGGGGGTAAAACAAGTCTACTACTCGTTTCGCGCATTCGATCAGCGTTTCCGCAGAGAAAGAGAAAGAGGGGAGAAAATACAGGGCAGGAATCCCATCCAGAAGCACGCGGTCCCCCAGCGCCCCTTTGATCTCTTCCAGCGTGACATCTCCCTGGGGAAGAGGCGTGGCGGCTTCGATCCCGTCCCAGGGGCAATCCCTCAGATGAGGCAGGAGCGGCTTCATCGTCCCATCCACGTGAATGTGCACGAACTTGCCAACGACCTGCAACTGTTCAACCCGCTGGCAGTAATAGGGAACCAGATGCTCACACCAGATGGGGGGCGGGTTCATGGAGGCATCAATGTTTTCACCCAGATTGAGGATCTGCACAGGAGAACGGCACAGAACTTCATACATGGCGCTATCCGCCTCTGACGCCATCTCAACGTAGTGTTGGATCAGCGCGGGGTGGTCGTGCATCATGTAGATGGTCTTCTCGAACCCCATGTGTTCGATGAACAGACCCTGAATCGGTGAGCGACGAAAGAAAAACTGAGGGCAGCCACGCTCGCCCACCCGCTGCACGTCCCGCTCATAGGCGTTCTGATCCCAGTACCATTCCTCATCCTGCAACATGAACTCCAGAACCCTGAAATCCTCTGGTTCTTTCAGCTTGTACTCGGTGTGATAGGCGGACAGGCCCCATTCGTCGTAGTGCACGACCTCGGTCAGAGCTCCCACAGGGGTTTGCCACGTGCACCGCAGTCGCTTTTCATTCTCCCATCGCTCGGTGATGTGCACGTTCTTGTGCCGTAGGCGCAGAGGCTTCGTGAAGTAGCGGACAGAGGCGTGGCAATAGTCGTAGACATCCAGGAGACCGGCGTCCTTCAATTGCTCCGGCAGGGTGCCTCGCTTCTTGTTCACATCGTACCAGTACTCCAATCTCGGTTGCCAGAGCACCCGGCCAGGATCCTCTCCTCGAAAAACAGCCAGGTTCATTTCAGGGGAACCGGGCCTGGAGCTTTTGCTATCCATGGGCCAATTGCTCAACCACGTACAGGAAGGGGAAGTGCAGAGGGGACCCCGCTTCTTCAGTGTGACAAGCCTCTCAGACCCGTCCATCACACCTGCGAGCGAAGTCGAGGGTTGCTCACTTCATCGAAGCCCAGGTGGACCAGATACAGGGAGAGAAAGAGGCACATGAGGGTAAGAATCGGGGTCCACCACCACCACCAGAGGTTCTGCAAGATGGCCGAATAGCTGAGGGCCCAGTAGAT
>JACNHM010000345.1 GCA_014383605.1 Chloroflexota bacterium | reverse complement strand
TTCAGACGAGGCATGAGTCGGTACATTGGTAGATTGGTAGATTGGTAGATTGGTATATTGGTATATTGGTAAATTGGGAACGGATGAGCCGGCGATGCCGGGTGAATTGACTACAGCCATACTCTGCGGTATAATCACGCTGGAGAAGCAAAGCCGCTGGGTTCAGGTTTGATGGGAGAGCTACCGATGAAACAAGCGATAAGCGCTGTTTATGACAAGGGAGTACTCAGGCCAGTGCAGCAACTGCCGCTGGATGACCAGCAAGAAGTGTTGCTCATCGTGCTGCCGCTGAAACGTGGCAAACCACCTGCCGTTGATCCTGCCCGCGTGGCGCGAATGCAAGAGCAAACAGAGGCATGGCTGGCCCAACAGCCAGCGGATGCTGTTCGCGAGCCGCTAGTTCCTTACCGAGTAGCTGACGATTTCGACGCTGTGCTGGCCGAGATCCGAGAACGGGCCAGCCGTTTCAGCGAAGCAGAAATCGCCGCCGACGTGAACGCTGCCCTGGCCGAGACACGTGAGCTGTCACCGGAGGAGCGAGAACAACTCGATTCAGAACTGGACGCCTTGCTGGCAGAGCTGGCCATCCATGAGGTCTGACGAGCGGCTTCCCCTCAGGATCGTTGTGGACACCAATATCCTGGTGCGTGGCACCCTCTCCGCCAGCGGCGCCAGCGCGTTGGTCATCGAGGCGCTAAAGCGCGGCCGTTGCACACTCATCACTTCACGAGCACATCTCAGCGAGCTCTATCGTGTGCTCAGCCGCCCCCGCTTGATGCGGCGCTACGGTGTGACCAGCAAACGGCGCAAGCAATTGGTTTCCAGACTGTATGCTGGTTCGATCTTCGTCACTCCAACCGGCAAGCTCGCTCTTTGTCGTGATCCCGAAGATGACTTCCTATTGGAAATGGCTCTACTCGGTCGAGCTACCCATCTGGTAACCGAAGACGCCGACCTGTATGATGCCCCCGACATCCTGGAATTGCTCCGTCAGCACGGCGCGCGCGTTATGCGTCTGGCAGAGTTCCTTGTTGATCTCGCCCAGTCCTCAACTCCCTCCAATCACTGATCCACCCTTAGCCAATCTACTGCCGCGGCCAGCGGGCGGCGATCCGGATTGCGGCCCAGGCGCAGCCAGGCGTTAGGCCCAGCTACGAGTTCCAGCGCGCTGCCTGGTGCGGCTCCCTTGACGCCGATGAGGGCGTGGGCCTGGCCCCCAGCGCCGCGCAGGTCGGCCTGCGCGCCCAGGCTGCGCAGCGCGGCGACGGCTTCCTCGCTGAGATGCTGACCGGCGTCGTCCTTCGTGGCCACGACGACGATGCGCCCTTCGGGGATCTGGGCCACGAACTCCGCCAGCCGCTGCGCCTCGTACTCGTTGGCCCAGGTGTCGAAGCCCCGCTTGTCCAGCAGGCGACCCGTGCGCGGGTCGAGCACGGCCACGTTATAGCCCCGCCGTCCTGCCGAAGCGTCGGTCTTGGCCCCGGCCTCGTCGTAGAGGGAGATGTAAGCGTGGTCGGCGGCGGCCTCGATCTCGATGTCCACCGGCGTCGCCACACCAGTCGTTCCGATGGCCGTCTCGCCCGGCAGCACGTCCCGCGGCCGCTCCAGGCGGGCGAAGTGCAAACTCAGCCGGTTGAGACCCAGCCGCACCGCCTCCGCCGGCAGGCGTTGCTCGATCACCTGCCAGCCCTCGGACAGAGGCCGCGGCTCGCCCAGCGGCTGGCCGTTGAGCAGCACCTGCAGCGACTGCGGCGCAGCCCCTGGATAGCTGAAGGGAGCGATGCGCAGACTCAAGTGGTAGTCGCCGACCTCCCGCAGTGGGAAGAAGAGTTCCGCCTCCGCTGCCGCGGCCCAGTTGGCCGTATCGCCGAAGATGACCTCGTCATCGTGCCAGCCGGCGCCGCGGTAGGGCAGCGCCGCCGGCGTGCCCAAGTCCACCTCCAGCGGGAAGGTCAAGGGGGGCTGCCGCACGCGGTAGGCGCGCACGCCGTCCTGGTCGTAGAAAGGCTCTGGCTCCAGCGGCAACACCTGACGGGCGTACTCCCAGGTGCGAGCGTAAGTGTCCTGGTAGGGCCAGCGGCCGGGAATGGGCGGCAGCACGACGAGATAGCGCACGTCGTAAAGCTGCATCAGCTCGCCGGCCTGAGCGCGGGCGGCCGCATCCGTCTCCGCATCCGGCTGGCGATACATCTCCACATCGGCCATCGCCTGGAAGAGCGGGATGCGCCGGAAGTACTCCATCTTGAACGACGGGGCACGGGCGATGTTGCCGCCGATGATCGGCTTGCCGTGCACCGTCTGATACATCTGAATCTGCGTGCGCTCGGAGCCGAGGGGACCGAAGGAAGTGCGCCAGCCCAGCGGCAATTGCATCACGGCGAACTCCCCCGGCTCGGCCCCGATCTGTTCGTAGACCGGGGGCACAGCGGCGTCGGTCAGCGGCGATGGCAGGGATGCGTGCTCGAACAGGACAACAGCAGCCAGCAGCGCGGCCGCGGCCAACGATAGCCAAGAACGAGGGGATAGGGGTGAGGGGTGAGGGGTTAAGGGAACCTCAGCATTCCCCTTAACCCCTAACCCTTCTCCCCTGATCTTCTGCAACAGCCAGAAGGTTCCATACCCAGCAAGTACCGCTAGCCCCAGCATCAACAGCACACTGTTGCGATTGGGGGCGCGGTTGGCCTGCACGATGGGGATGTAATGCAGCAGCGCATAGGGCAGGGGAAACGTCGCTTCCAGCCCGTCCAGGTCGAAGCGGTAGCGGCCGTTGATTTGCAGGAGCGGCCCCAGGCAGAAGAGCCCGAAGATGAGCGTTGTCCAGCCCCAGAGCCGCACCCGCCGCCGGTAGCGGAAAAGGCCCAGCAATGCCAGCGCCAGCGTCGCGTAGCCCAGGAAAACGGTGTTCACGTCGGCGAAGCGCGCCGTGCCCTCCTCCACGGCCCGCAGTTCACGCACCCAATCGCCACCCCCCAGCGGGTGCAGCGCCGCTGGCGTGAACATCCCCACCAGGTCACCCGAAAGCTTGACCGCATCGCCCCACCCTTCCAGCGCATACTCCCCACTGGCGAACTCTCGCCCGATGGGAACAAGCACAGGCGACCAGAGCACGGCGACGGTCACGCCGATGATGATTAACCCGAGCAGCGGTTTCAGGTTCCACCGCCGAACGCCCAACGCCGAACTCCGAACCCCCAACCCCGAACGCCGAACGCTGAACACCAGAACAAGGAGAGTGAAAATGCCCAGGAAGACGCCGAAGATCATCTCCGCCAGGACGGCCAGGGTGAAGAAGAAGCCCGCCAGCACCGCATCGCGCACGTAGGGGCAGGCCTTGCGCCTGCCCGCCTCGCGCCTGCCCGCCTCGCGCTTGCCCGCCTCGTTCGCCCCGCCGATCGTCTTCAGCAGATAGAGGGCATAAAAGGGCAGCCACTGCGCGCTGACCATGTCGTAATGGCCCAGCGCGGCGTAGACGGCGCGGTTGGCGGCGAAAGCGTAGACCAGACCGGCGACCACAGCCGCCAAATCGCGCATCCAGGGGTGAAGGGCTAGCGGATAGAGGATAGACGACGTGCGGCGCGTCGTTTCCCCTAACCCATAACCCCTACCCCCTAGCAGGTAACGGACGAGCAAGAAAACACCGTAGCCACTGAGCACGGTGGACAGGACGAGCGTGACGTTGCTCGCTGCCGGCAGGCTCATGACCATCTGCAAAGGCAGGGCGATGAGCGCATTGAAGAAGTTGTAGGTGTGCAGGATCAGGTCAATGCCCACGGGGAAAAAGAGCAAGTCGGTGTGCAGCGGGCTGCTATGCCGGTCAATCACAGCCTGCTTGAACCACCAGTTGTTCCAGACGAAGGTGTATTCGTCGAAGGCCCAGGTGGCGCTGCCGGGCACGTGGGTGGTGAAATGGGCGATCAGCGGATAGCTGAGGGCCAGCGCCAGGGCCAGAAAGAAAGCCAAGACAGCGATGTGAATGAGCCAGCCCCTGTGCATTGTGCGCTCAGGCATAGCGTCTCCTCAGTTCCCACACGGCGGTGAAGGCATCCATGATCTCGGACAGGGTGGTGTTGGACTGCCCCCGTTTGCGGTTGACGAATACCGTCGGGATCTCACCGAACCGCGCCCCCGCCCTGTGCAGCAGCAGGGCCGTCTCGCTGAGCACGATGTATCCCGTCGTCTGAATGCTATCCAGGTCCAGGGCTTCCAGCGCCTCCCGGCGGTAACAGCGAAAGCCGTTGGTGTAGTCGCGTATCGGCACACCCAACATCGTCCTGGCGAACAGATTGGCCAGCTTGCTGAAGATGCGGCGGCTCACTCCCCAGTCCACGATCTGGCTTCCCTTCTGGTAACGAGAACCGATGACCACGTCAGCTTCCCCGGCTTTGTCCAACAACTCCGGGATGTAGCGGGGATGGTGCGAGAAATCAGCATCCATCTCCACGATCAGCGGGGCCTCGGTCTCCCGCAAAGCGTATCTGAAGCCGGCAATGCAGGCCGAGCCCCGTCCGCCTTTACCTGACCGATGGATGACCCGCACCTCTGGCATCTGCGCTGCCAGTGCATCAGCTAGCTGCCCGGTTCCATCCGGCGAGTTGTCGTCCACGATCACGATCAGCAGGCTGCAAGGAAGACGCCGGATTTCCTCGACCAATGGCCGCAGGTTGTCCCTTTCGTTGTAGGTCGGGATGACGATGGCCGCCTCTGTTCCTTCTCCACGCATTTATCGCTTACCCGCGAGACTCCTGTGGAAGGCCTCGACCATGCGTTCCAGGTCCTCCTGGCTCAGGTACTGATGACAGCCCACGTAGAAGGCATGGAGGCCAAGGTATTCCGCATGGGGCAGTTTGCCCGCATACTCCGCTTTCAGATGGGCGTAGGCACGCTGCTGAGTGGGGATAGATCCAAACAGCGGTCTCGTTTCCACCCCCAGGGCCTCCAGCGCGGCGCGGAGATACTGGCGAGAGACAAGGTCGGGCCTCTTGATCACGACAGGATAGGCAAGATAGGAGACGTCCTCGGAGGTGGGCGGCAGTTGCAGCACGTCTTCATGCACGGCCAGGTGTTCGTTCAGATACTTCACGTTGTCCTGCCGCCTCTGGATGATCCAATCCGCCTTCTTGAGCTGTACGAGTCCCAAAGCGGCCTGGAATTCCATGAGCTTGAAGTTGTAGCCGATCATGTCGTGAGAGAAGCGGGGATCGAAGTCTTCCTGCCCGTCATAATCGGCAAGCTGAGGGCAATACCCTTGATCGCGGGTGCAGACCAGGCAGTCGCAGGCCCGGCCCTGGGCTTTGATCTGCCGCGCCAGCCGATTGATCTCCGGATCATCGGTGGTCAGGGCGCCCATTTCCCCGGCCTGGATGTTGTGGGCGATGTAAAAAGAAAAAGCCGCGGCCAGGGAAAGCGAGCCTGTGCGCTGGCCCTTGTACCAACTGCCGTGAGCTTGCGCCGAATCCTCAAAGACGACCAGGCCGTGCTCGGCGGCGATCCGGTTGATCTCGTCCATGCTCGCCGGAAAGCCCATGAGATGCACCGGCAAGATGATAGCATATTGCTCTCGGTCGGCGGCATTATGCAGAAGCCCACAGATGTTCTCCGGTGTGATATTGAACGTGTGCGGATCAACGTCAACGTACACCGGCTCCAAGCCCACGTTGCTGATGGCACTGCTGGTGGCGATATAGGTCAGCGGCGAGGTGATCACCTTGGTGCCCGAGGGCAGCCCCTTCAGATGCTTGACGGCAGCCAGGCCGGCCATCAGAGCGCCAGAGCCGGAGCTGGTGGCCACACTGAACTTCGTGCCCACGTATCGAGCCCATTCTCTCTCGAAATGAGCGACCTTGGGGCCTTCGGAGAGCCTGCCCGATGCCAAGACCTCCAGGATAGACTCTCTCTCTTCCTCCCCTAACTGAAAATCGCCCACGCGAATCAGTTTTGGCTTTTCCATATCCTCTCCCGGCGCGCTTTCACTGCCGTAGTATACACCCGAACAGCACACAAAGCAAGCCCGCAATCACCGGCCAAAAACTGCTGCCCCCCTGTGCTCCGATCCCCATGACCACAAAAAGAAACGTCAAGGCGCGGCATGCCACCTTGACGTTTGCGTTCAGATGACCACAGGCGACAGACACCACCACACGCGCAACACACATGTCGTCATATCGCCCCCAATGGAGTGACCGGTTGCCGGTAGCCACTGGACTGTCGTCAGCAGAGGCCGGTCAATTGGCGTTTACAGGCTTTTCCCCAACGCGCTCAGCCTCCCCTCATTCGCCTACCTGCCCTGCTCCTGTTTCTCCATCTCCACCAACGCTCTGCCGCCCGCCAGCGCCTTGAGCAAGTCACGCCGTTTGAGCGCCCGTTTGCTGTCAATCTCGACCGTACCCGCCCTATCGTCGGCCATCTTGTTCAGCGCCTCGATCCACGCCGCGCTCTGCACCGGCGTGTGGCGAACGCGCCACCGCTCGACCCAGACGGGCAGTTCTCCGGCGTTGGTGACTCGCTGGCGGATTATGGTTTTGCTCACGCCCTGTGACTCAAAGGTGAACTCGTATTCCTCGTACTCGGGCTTGACCGGGCAGACCTGCATACACGCGCCGCACTTGATGCAGTAATAGTCGGCCAGCACCAACTCGCCATCCTCGTCAATGTGCAACGCACGGGTGGGGCAGATGTCAGCGCAGGCCAGGCAGCCCTCCGCACATTTCTCGCGACGCAGTTCCACCTGGCCCTGCCAGGGCTGCGTCACCTGAAACGCGCCGCCGCTGGCGATCTCACACTGGCGGCAGCGGATGCAGTGCGCATCGTCCACCACCAGCGTGTCCTGCCTCTCGTCGTAACTGATGACGTTGGTCGGGCAGTTGTCAATCACAAAGTCCTTCCGGCCCCAGTCGAACACTTCTTTGTCGAACGTCGTGGACTGGATGAGACCCGGGAAGGCTCCATAAATCAGCACGGGATTCTCGCGCTCGCCGTTGATGGTCATGGTGATGGCGTTCTTGGGACACATCACCTCACATATGCCACACAACACACACGTGTCCGCGTCAATGTCCACCGACGGCTTCTTCGCCAGCCGCCCGTCCACGATCTGGCCCTCTACGTGGATGACGGACTCCTTGGGGCAGACCAGCGGCCCGATCTGGCAGCCCACACAGCGGTCGAGGTCCCAGGTCATGATATAGTGGCGGGTGACCATCCGCCGCTCTAGGACGAGTTCTTCATTTGTCTTATGTTTGATCGTTGTGCCGCGCTTCATTCTCCCTCCAGTGGGTCGGGTATTATAAGGACATGCCGGAACAACCTGGCAGTGGTGGCTCTAGCTGTCACAAGCGATTGAAGCCCCACTACCTTGAAAAATGACTATTCCGGTTTGACAACCAGTACCGCGCAGGGGGCTAGCTCGATGACCCGTTCTGTGACACTGCCCATCATGAGTCGTCGTGGGCCGTGCCTTCCAACTTGCCCGATCACGATCAGGTTTGCGCTATCCTCCCGCGCCAGTCCGGAGATTTCGGCGTAGGGGACTCCAAAGCGGATCGCCTGTCTCACCTCCAGCCCATGTGCCCTCGCCTGCTGGGTCAGATAGTCGAGATAGCGCTGCCCATTGGCCTCCATCTCCCCCTGTATCCGTTCGATGGGACGACGCAAGCTTCTTGCCATTTCCTCAACGGCGGTAGTGTCCACGACGTATACAAAGGTAATCTGCGCTTGAAATGCAGCGGCCAACTCAACTGCTAATCGCCCAGCGTTGATCGAGCACGCCGATCCATCTATGGGCGCCAGGATATTAGTGAAGCGTTCTCGCGCCTCCATCGCAGCCTCCTCGCAGCGATTTAATGTAGCCTCCAGCAAGCCCGGTCTTCATTGACAACCCACTAACCAAACTCGCGCCAAGTGACTTTTCCGCCCCCCATATCGCGGTACGGCGACCTCTTCTCGCCACTGATATCGCGATAGGGTTGCACATATTCTCGCCTTGACGGCCCGATGGTGCGTGGAGCCATCTTAGACTTGAGCCGCTTCAGGCGGAAGGTCTCCTCGCGCTCTCGCTCCTCCAGCACGCTCTCGATATAAGCCACAGTTGCTTCGTACTCCGGGATAAAGATATACTGCAGGGCATTGACCCGCCTCTGCGTCTTCTGCAGCTCCCGGGCCAGCCTCCAGACAGCGGTCATCGTCTCACACAGGCCGGGAACCTTGTCCAGCACCTCGCCAAAGCGACCAGCGGCCTCATCCAACGCCACGGTGGTATCACCCAGCCCGTAGGGGGTCTTCGGTGGCTCTCCGTGGGCCTCGATGGTGGGGATCACCACGCCCATCACACTGCGCGGCCTGACTCTGACCTCCACTGTTTTGTTGACCGCCAGTGCAGCCCACTCGACCCGTTCCCGCCCCATCGTCATCTTGGCCAGCCCCAGCGCGTGATAGGCCGCGGCCAGCAGTTCCTGTCCCTCCGCCTCCAGCCTCTCCGCGTCATGGGCTACGTGGACCAACTCGGTGCTGAGCACCTCGCGCTTCTTATCCAGAATCTCATATCCCTCGCGCGCCAGTTCCAGCGCCTCGCGCATGCGCAGCAGGCTGCTGCGCGTGGGTGGGATGTTGAGCCTCCGCGGCATCTACTCCCCCCTCCTCTCGTAATGCTGGGCGATCTCCTCCTCCGTCACGCGCACCAGTTCCTCGGCCGGCAGGATGGCCAGCACATGCCAGCCCAGGTCCAATGTCTCTTCCATCGAACGATTCTCCACCACCCCTTGACTTATGAATTCCCGCTCAAAGGCCCGCCCAAACTCCAGGTAGCGCTGATCCACCCTGGAAAGCTCCTCCTCGCCGATGACCGAGGCCAGGGCACGCACACCCTGCACGTGGGCGTAGGCAGCGTACAGTTGCGCAGACAGGTGAGCGTGGTCGGCGCGTGTGCTCCCTTCGCCGATGCCATCCTTCATCAGTCGCGAGAGGGAGGGCAGCACCTGGATGGGGGGATAAATGCCCCGCAAGAACAGGTCACGCCCCAGCACGATCTGCCCTTCCGTGATGTAGCCCGTCAGGTCGGGCACCGGATGGGTGATGTCGTCGTTGGGCATGGTCAGGATGGGCAACTGAGTGATCGACCCTTCGCTGCCTTTGATGCGGCCAGTGCGTTCGTAGATGGAGGCCAGATCGCTGTACATGTAGCCCGGATACCCCTTGCGGCTGGGCACCTCGCCCCGGATGTTCGATATCTGGCGCAGCGCCTCGCAGTAGTTGGTCATATCAATGAGCACCACCAGCACGTGCATCTGGCGTTCGAAGGCCAGGTACTCAGCCAGTGTAAGGGCCGCTCGCGGGGTGACCAGCCGTTCAATGGGTGGGTCGTCGGCCAGGTTCAGGAACATCGCCACGCGCGCCAAAGCCCCACTTTCAGCGAAGGCCTGACGGAAGGAGGCGGCTACATCGTGTTTGACCCCCAGAGCCACGAAGACGTTGGCGAACTCCCTATGGGGGGCGGGCTGGCTCGGCGCGGCAGCACCCTCCGAAGTGAAGCCCCCCAAACGAGCCTGGCGCACAATCTGGGCGGCCAACTGTTCGTGAGGCAGGCCGCTGCCTGAAAAGAGGGACAGCTTCTGCCCCAGCACCAGGGTGTTCAGGCCGTCAATGGCCGAGATGCCGGTCTGGATGTAATCGCGGGGGTAGATGCGAGCGCTGGGATTGATGGGCTGCCCATTGATATCGGCGAAGTGGTCAGCCAGGGGATCAGGCCCCCCGTCAAGGGGTTCGCCCATGCCATCGAAGACCCGCCCCAGCATCTCCTCCGCCACGGGGATGCGCAGCGGCTGGCCGTGGAAGCGCACACGAGTATCTGCGATGGAGAGGCCCGCTGTGCCGGCGAAGACCTCAATCACCGCTACACCCGCGCCCACCTCCAGAACTCGCCCCCGCCGGATCCGCCCCTGGCTATCAATGACCTCCACCACCTCGTCGTAACCCACATCTCCGACGCCTTCGACAACCAGAATCGGCCCCTCGATGCGTGATACGCCAATGACCTCCTGGCCGCCCTGCTCGATCCCTTCGTTCATTGATAATGATAATCCCTCTCCAGCCTTTCCACTTGCTGGTCTATGTCCTTCCTTACCTGCTCTAGCTCCTCCAGTTCATCGTTGCGCACGGTGTATTTGACGCGCTTGAGGGTGGTGATCATCGGCAGCTCCTGTATCAGCACCATCGGGCAGCCGCGCTTGATGAGCGTGCTGGCCCTTTCGTGGAAGTACAGGATCAGCTCCAGCATTCGAACCTGCTTTTCCGCCGTAGCGTAGGTATCCACCTCGTCGAGTGCATTCTGCTGCAGGAACCCCTCCCGCAGGAGCCGCGCGGTCTCCAGGATGAGCCGCTGATCGTCGGGCAGGGCATCCGGGCCAACCAACTGGACGATCTGCTGCAGGCGGCTTTCACGGGTCAGGATGTCCACCGCCTGCCCCCGCAGGGCATGCCAATCCCGGCCCACCTGGGCACGCCACCACTCGCTCAGGTCGTCCACGTATTCGCTGTAGCTCTCCTGCCAGCTCACCGCCGGGAAGTGGCGGGCAAAGGCCAGCTCTTTGTCCAGGGCCCAGAAGCAGCGCACGAATCGTTTGGTGTGCTGGGTAACCGGCTCGGAGAAGTCGCCGCCCGGGGGCGACACGGCGCCGATAATGCTTACCGACCCCTCTCGTCCATTGAGGGTCTGGACATAGCCCGCACGCTCGTAGAACTCGGCCAGGCGGGCGGCCAGGTAAGCTGGGTATCCCTCCTCGGCAGGCATCTCCTCCAGACGACCTGAAACCTCGCGCATTGCCTCGGCCCAGCGGGAGGTGGAATCGGCCATCAGCGCCACGTGATACCCCATGTCGCGGTAGTACTCGGCGATGGTGACCCCGGTGTACACGCTGGCCTCACGGGCCGCGACTGGCATATTAGAGGTGTTGGCAATGAGCACTGTGCGCTCCATCAAGGGGTGGCCGCTGCGGGGGTCTGCCAACTGAGGAAATACGCGCAGCACATCGGTCATCTCATTGCCCCGCTCCCCGCAGCCCACGTAGATGATCACATCCGCGTCGCTCCACTTGGCAAGCTGCTGCTGAAGGACCGTTTTCCCTGCGCCAAATCCCCCGGGGATGGCCCCTGCACCCCCCTTGGCCAGGGGGAAGAGTGTGTCCAGCACACGCTGCCCCGTGATCAGCGGCACCTGGGGTTTTAAGCGAGCAGCATAAGGGCGCGGACGGCGCACCGGCCAGCGCTGGAGCATCGTCAACTCACGCTCGCTCCTCTCCGTCTTCAGGCGGGCAATGGGCTCATCAATCGTGTATTCGCCCTCAGACGCTACCCAGCTCAGTTCCCCCTCGACATCGGGAGGGATCATCACCTGGTGCTCGATCAGCCCCGTCTCCGGGACGCTGCCCAGAACAGCACCTCCGGCCACGTGGTCACCAGGTTGAACCTGGGGGCTGAAAGCCCAAAGGCTCTTTCGGTAGAGCGGCGTCAGCTTGACGCCCCGTTCGATGAAGGAACCGCTGCGCTTCTCCAATACCGGCAGGGGGCGTTGGATGCCGTCAAAGATGCCTCCCAACAGCCCTGGCCCCAGTTCCACTGAGAGGGGCAGCCCGGTTCCGTAGACCGGCACGCCCGGATGTAGCCCGGAGGTCTCCTCATAGACCTGGATGGTCAGGATGTCATCTTCCAGCCCGATGACCTCGCCCACCAGGCGCTCATCGCCGATCTCCACGACTTCCAGCATGCTGACCCGGCGCGACCCCCGGGCGCGAACCACTGGACCATTGATCCAAACTACAATCCCGATCTCCTGGCTCACGTATCCCCCCTCAGCAAGCGATAGACGGGTGCGCGCAGCGACTCCTGGAGTCGTCGCAGCCGGGCTTCCAGCGTGTTCTGGTAGCGGCGGTGGCCATCAGGCGTCTCCGCAACGATGCCGACGCCCTCATTCAGAAGTTCACCCCGCCTCAGGCATACGCCCAATTGCCCGCCTGCTTCGGCCAGGAAAGCATCGCTCAGGACCTTCTGTGCCTGCGCATCAGCGTGGAGAATGAGCTCTTCAACGGCCAAGTTAGCCGCGGCTTCGCCGATCAAATGGCGCAAGATGTCAGGGTAATCTGGCCACTGTGGAGCGGATTTGAGTTCTTCTCGCGCCGCGGAGAAGACCTGGTTCAGCAATTCCTCGCGGGACGCAAGCCTCAGCTTTTGGGCTTCCAGTTGTGCAGCGGCCACCGCCTGGCTGCGAACTGGTTCGACCTCACGCCTGGCGCGCTGCAGAACCTCTTTTCGCCGGGCCTCAGCTTGCCTCTGAGCCTCCTGGCGGATACTTTCTGCCCTCGCGCGGGCATCTTCGAGGACCTGACGCGCTTCGGCTTGTGCTTCGCCCAGCACCCCACGCGACAGATCTTTAAGGCTCATGACTCGAACCCATGATCACAACTGACGTCATAGTTTCACTCCGATAGCCCGTCGGATCACCTCATTCAGCGATGGCCGGTCAGGGCAGGGACCCTCCGGCCCTGGAATCTCCACCACCAACGGGACCGTGCTCCGCATCATCAACTGGTCCATTCGGGGGCGGATCAGCTCCGCCACACCCTCGGTGACCAGGATGATGCCTGCCTCGGGATCCTGCAGCGCCTCATCGAGGGCCTGGTTGACTTCCTGGGCGGTGGTCACAACCTGTCCATGGACACCAACCAGGCCAAAGCCCAAAACTGCATCCAGGCTGCCGATGACCAATGGTTTCATGGAGGTTCCCCAGCTTTGGCTGTTCTAGCGGGCGAGAATCATGAAGGCGATGATCAGCCCGTAGATGGCAATTCCTTCGGCCAGACCCACGAAAATGAGCGCCCGCCCGAAGGTCTCTGGCCGTTCGGCGATGGTAGCGATGGCCGCCGAGCCGGTGCTGCTGACGGCGAGGCCCGCGCCAATGCAGGCTATGCCCGCGGCCAGCGCAGCAGCCAATGAGGCGTAGGGGTCACCCGCAGCGTCCGCCTGGCTTGGCCCAGCGGCCTGAACTTCCGCTGGCGCAAACAGGCAAACCAGGCCCGCTCCGACGGCCATCAGGATCACAATAATGTTGACGAGGGTGAGCCCATCTACCCACCGGCGGGCTCTCTGCGTGCGGGAGAGCCCCTGCGGTGAAAACCCCAATGCCACTGCTGGAACCACGACCATCAGTGCGATAGCGAAAACAAGCACCACAATCATTATCTCCTCCTTTATGCAACTATGCAACCCTTGCGAAGGTTCCGAAGGGTCATTCAAATAGGCAACCTGAGGCCGCCTAGCCCTTCGCCTCTTGGATCAGGGTCAGCGGACGGTAGCGTACTCCTTCGCCGGTGAAAAACTTGCTGAAGAACTCATAGTATTCCAGACGCATGGTCTGGATGCCCACGATCAGGCCCTCAAAGCCGATGATCACCAGATTGCCCAGGACCCCCACCAGCCAATAGGCGGGTCCATGGGAGGGGCTGAGCAGCCCAGCCACGATGAACACCACCGCGCTCAAACCGCCATGGGCCACGGCAAAGGCCCCCATACGCACGTACGAAAGGCTATTGCTCATGAAGCTGATCACCGTCTCAAACAGCTCGAAAAGGGCCTGGACCAGATAGGCCCCCACGCCTCCCTCAAAAAGCGGACGCTCGCGCTGGAGCAGGCGTCCCAATACCCCCGACAGCGTCACCCCCAGCCCTCCGAGGAGGGCGACGATTGCAAACACCGACGAACTCAGCGGGAACTCCTTCACAAAAGCAGATGCCACCAGACCAATCAAGGACCAGTAAAGCACTACCCCCGCCAGGCCGCTGGGACTGAACAGAAGGCGTCCCCAATCTCGTATCAGCCAGGCATTGATGAGGTTACAAACGAAGCCCACATTCAGCAGCACGACTCCGATGGCGATCGCCATCAGCAGGATGTCGGTGATGTTTTCCAAGGGACGCAGCCAGAGGGGCGGCAGAAGATGCTCCATCCCGAAAACACTGCCGTAGAGAAAGCCGAAGAGTATCGAGGTGAGGCCGCAGAGGGCGACCAGTGAGCCCAGGCCACGCATCTGCCGCAGGGAGCGCACTCCACCGCTGGCCAGCAGCAGGCCCAGCAGGGCAAGCACCAACCCATGCCCCACATCGCCAAACATGATGCCAAAAATGAGGGGAAAGGTCAGCGCCAGGAGTGGGGTGGGGTCAATCTCACTGTAGCTAGGAACCCCATAATTGGTCACCAGTTGTTGGAAGCCTTGCAGGAGGGGCGGATTGTGGAGGGCGGTGGGGACCTCCTCTGCTGCCTCTCGGCCATGGGGTTCCCGCACCTCAATCAGCACCTTGTCCGAGATATGCTCCAACTCGCGGCGGAAACGATCAATCTGTTGCGTAGGCACCCAGCCGAGGATCAAGTAGGTGTAGTGCAGCCGTCCGAACCGCCCGATCGCCTCTGCCAAAACCCGGCTGGCCCGAACCCGCCACAGCAGGTTGCGGAGCTGCGGGACACGTGCCTGGTGAAGCTTTTCGATCTCCGCCTTACACTCACTGATGCGTTGACGGGCGCGCGCGCTCCCGACATTCAAGGTCTGTATGATCTCACCAGGGGTGCCGCGGTACACCTCTGGCAGGTTGATCGGATTAAGGTAGGCGCTGTGGGCAGCGCGTTCCAGGATCTCAGAATCTCGCTGGCTGCCAAAAAGCGCCACGACCGCCAGGTGATCGTCGCGCCGCAGCATCAGCAGCACCGAGGGAATGCGCGCCAGGCTGGTCTGCAACCGCTCCAGGTTGGGGGTAGGCATGGTGCCCAGCAGAAGGAAGACGTAGCGCAGAGCGCGCAGTGTTTCGATTTTGATCTCCAGGCCCTGAAGGGGCTCCAATTGGCGGATGTAACCCTGTAATCGTTCCAACTTCTGGCGCTCTTCCTCCCACTCTCGGACACAGCTCTGGGTTTCCCTTTCCAGGTTCTCCAGGGCCGTGCGCACCACGTCTGGCTCGATGGAATGCATCTCCTCGGTAGGTGGCAGTTCGCCCTCAGAGACCCCCAGCACCCGCATCACACCCAATGTGCGCCGCTCCAGCGCCGTGAAGGTCGTCGCTCGCTCCTGCCAGTACTCAGCCGGCTGCGTACCATCCCGGGTCCTCAGGTAACTGGCGTCAATCTGGTGAAACACGCCCAGATCGGCGAGCGCTTCGGTAACAGACACGATATCGTGCTCCGGTACCACTAATTCCATTTGGCTCATGGCTTGCGGCCGAAACATAGAGTCTCCTGAGCGGTAACTTCGCTCCAGCGGGCTGCGACCAGCCAGTTCAGGGCTCGTCTCAAGCTCGCTATCGGGCCAAAGGCTGCACCAACAGCAGCGAGGAGTACGTCTGGACTGGGACGTGCGACGCCTTGGCCTCAATCAAAACGGTCAAATCGCGGATCTCCTGTTCATTCAGCAGCACATAGGCCACCGGAATGCCGATGTGAAATGGGTAGCCGATGAAGGTGTTGTGACATTCCCGCATGATATGGCATTGCAGTTGGCGCTCCAGCTCTGCCAGGCCAGCGCGAGGCTGTTCCAGGAGTGCCCCGACATTCTCAATCTCCGGATAGAGACGACTCACAATCGCTGCAATGCTCGCGCCAGCGGCAATGGCGCGGATGTCCCGGTCGTGTACGCGGTACCCGAAGGGGAGGGTGTAGTTGATGATCTCCTCCTCGGAAAGGTAGTGGTAGACGCGGTAGCGGATTGCCCACAGCAGGTTGTTCATATCAATTATACCACCCACCAATCGCAGCGCGTGTTCGCGATCCAGACCAGTCAATTGGTTGACGTCGCGCCACAGTTCGCGATGATAATCCAGATCAAGCGCCACTTCCAATGGAAAGAGGCTCTGCTCGGCTCTGTAGCGCTCCAGAGCGTGGCTGAGTGTGTCGTAGTAGGGCGTACCGCGCAGCCACTCGATAGCCTGAGGCAGGCCGCCCGCCTCGAACATCTCCTCCCCGGGCAGGACAGTCTCCTCTCCCGTTGGAAAGAGTGTGAACCGCACCTGGCGCCACGACGTATCGGTCTCGATACCGCGCAGGATGGCTTTGAGGTTGTCCACCTCGAAGAGACGCCACAGTTGGATGAGTAACTGGCGCCCCGGTTCCGGCGATAGATGGATGACCTTGAGGTAAGCGTCAGTCAGATGGCCCTTAATCTGGTAGACAGCGCGTCGGGGCGTCAGTTCACGCTCCCCAATATCGAGATAGGGACGATACACCGTTTCAGCCAGGATGTCAAGAAGGGCGCCAAGATCCTGCGCTTCATACAGCCCATGCCATGTCTCCATCGTCAACAGCCTGGCATAGAGCGCCCGCACCCTGGCGTGGATGATGGCGTAGGAGCGAACGTCCGCCTGCAACACGCTGCCTACTCCCGCCCCACCACGCGGTTCAGCACGTAGCGGACGGCCTCATCCAGGTGACCCTGCGCCTGCTCCTTGATCTGTCGGAGTTCCTCGCGTGTGTGGCTGAGGATGCGCTCCCGTTCTTGTTGCGCTCCCCCTCTGGCCTCCTCGAGCAGGCGCTGCGCCTCTTCCTGCGCCTTCTCCTCGGCTTGCCTGGCGATGCGATCGGCCTCCTTCTCCGCCTGCTCCACGATGCGCGCCGCCTCACGCTGGGCCTCGTCGTGGGCTGCCTGTGCTTGCTTTTCGATATCCATTATCTGCCGGATGATTTCTTCGTTCAACAACTTCTCCTTAACAACCTTAACAACAATGTAGCCTCGCTTAGGCCCCATCTCTGCTCAGGCTTCTCACCAGAGTCCCCTCATGATCATAGATATTGACAGTCAGCGGCATCTGCCCTGGCAGCGCGTGGGTGGCGCATCCCAAACAGGGATCGTAGGCGCGGAAGGCCATTTCTATCGTATTGAGGATGGCATCGTCCACCGGCTTGCCGGGTTGGATAAGCCCCTGCGCCGCCTTTTTGATTGACATGCCCATGGCCGCGTAGTTGTTGGTCGTGCCGACGATGAGATTGACCTTCTTGAGAATGCCGCGCTCGTCGGTGACGTAGTGGTGGGTCAGCGTGCCGCGCGGCGCCTCGACGATACCTACACCCTCGTCGGGTGTCTCGGTGGGAATCGTCCTGACGTCGGGGCTGGTGATCTCCGGGTCTTCGGCCAGTTCCAGCGTCCGCTCGGCAGCGTAGAGCATCTCGATAAGCCGCGCCCAGTGCATCGCCAACGTCGCGTGGACCGGTTTGCCGCCCAGCGTGTCGAAAAAGTGCTCGTACTCGGCCTGGGCCAGCGGCGTCGCCATCCCATCTGAGACGTTGAGCCGGCTGAGGGGTGTGGCACGGTAGACCCCGCTGTCAGGGCCATCAACCAACCCCTTCCAACCCACGGCCTTGAGGTAAGGGAACTTGAGATAGGTCCACGGCTCGATGTGCTCGGCCACCACGTCGAGGTACTCGTCAGGAGAGTACTTGACCAGTTCCTTGCCGTCGGGCCCCACGACGCGCACCTTACCGTCGTAGAAATTGACCTTGTTGTCCTCATCAACCAGCCCCATGTAGTAGGTGCGGTGGGTGAACGTATCGCTCAGGATCATATCAAGGTAGGCTTTGTTCTTCAGCACGACGTCGTCGAATAGACCAAGCGAGAACTGGCCAAACTCGACCGACCGCCTGGCGCGCTCGACGATCTCCCCCCGTTCCTCTTCGGTGAGGGGCTTGCTGACGCCGCCGATGAGCGCGCCGGCTGGATGGATGTAACGCCCGCCGATGATGGCGGTGATCTCGTGATTCTCGCGCAGGTGCTGCATCACCCGCCCGCCGGTCTCCTTGCCTACCTTGCGGATGACGCCCAGAATGTTGCGCTCGGCCTTGGGCGCGTCGGGGCCGACGACGAAGTCCGGCCCGGCCAGCGCGTAAAAGTGGATAGCGTGGTCGGCAGCGAAAAAGGCGGAGTTCATCAGTTCGCGGAGCTTGCGGGCCGCCGGTGGAATCTCGACGTGGTAGACCGCGTCGCCTGCCTTGGCCGCTGCCATGTGGTGCGCGATGGGGCATACACCACAGATGCGCTGCGTGAGGCGCGGCATCTCCTCGACGGGGCGACCCTCACAGAACTTCTCAAAGCCCCGTAGCTCAGGGACGACCAGGTAGGCATTCTCCAGCCCTCCCTCCTCGTTCAGGAACAGATCAATACGGCCATGACCCTCGAGGCGCGTGATCGGATCTATGCTGATTTTTCTACTCATATCGTTGTCCTTTTACTCAAGAGGTAGATATAGCAGCCAATTCTGACATTCCTCAGCGGTGGTTGTTGCCCACAGCAAATACAGATCCTGGATCACCGCGCCGATGCCGGCACCCGGCCGTAGCCAGAAGACACCCGGCGCCTGCCCACCAGCAGCGTAATGGGCAGTCCAATGCTCAGAGATCGTGCGCCGATTCTGGGTGACGAGGACGTAGCCGGTCTGTTCAATCCAGCGCAGGATATCCGGGTCAGGTGTGCCTTTAGGTGGCGCCAGCGGCTGACCCACTGCCAGTACATCTATCTCGGCTGCAAAACGCAAGAGCCCGCGCTGGATGGCCCAGTCTACGTGCTCGTCGAGCAGGAAACGTAAGCGCGTCATGTCTGCAAACCGGCGAAATACTCCAGTCCCTTCTCGGCGATGATCTCAGCCCGCTTGCGCGCCATCCGCTCGCGCAGTTCCACGACATACAGCGGCGGGTTGCGTTGTTGCTCCTGCCAGGCGGCCTCGGCCTGGGCACGCCAATTGGCCAGATATTGCTCCACCTGTTCCCGATTGTGCAGGTAGTAGGTGATGGTCGCGTAGACTTGCTCCAGCGTCAGCGTGCGATAGCGCGCGGCGATTTCCTCGGGGCTGGCGCCTTGCAGGTAGTCGCTTATGACGGTCTCAATTCCTACCCGCGTCCCTTTGAGACGAATGTCGTCCGGACTCAGGAATTCAAAGTAACTTTCCAGTTCCATGCTGCCCTCCAATCCAAGATACTGAAAACCTCCTATCTGGTGATTGACTCTCCATCTTCACCCTCTCTATGGCTTTCACCAGGGGGAGTCTTCCATCCGCCCCGCAGTAGAACCAGTTCTTACGCTCGCGACCTGAGTAAGAGCCTCTGCTGCCCACACCTCTACGCCCTTTCCAGCCTTCTCAGCGGCAAGAATGATTTTGCGGTGTTGCTCCGGCGAAAGGCGTAATGTGAACCGACCCGAAAAAGGCTTGCATGGCTCTTCCCCTCGCTCGGCACAAAAGGCCACGTAGTCTTCCACAGAATCTTCAAAGGCCTTGCGGAGTTCATCTACTGTCTTCCCCTGAAAAGTGATCACATCTCGGATGTTGATCACTTCTCCGTGAAAGATGTTGGCCTCATCATCAAACTCAACACGGGATAGATAGCCTTTATACTCCATCATGGTTCCACTCCTGCTTCTGTTAGGAAACGACGCACAGCGGCCACTGTGCCTTTATCGGTTTCTTTTCGCGGATGTGGGCGATGGAACTATTTTTGTTGGCGTCGGGCCGCATACCTTCCCTTACGCCGAATTGGCTTCTGCCCCAGTGCCTATTTACCCTTCAACTCACTCAAGATAGAATCGGCCAGGCTAAAACGGTAAAAGGTGCCAACCGGGTCAACGATGGTGTCCATGATAGCCTGGAGTTTTTCCGGCTCGTCGGTGTCAATGAGCGCGGCGATGGCGCTGAGCAGCTTGGCCCCCTGATCCACGACGCCGTCGGGCGGGCCGTAGCAGCCACGACAGGGCATGTTCGCGTTAATGCAGGGCAGCCCACAGCCAGCGCGGGTCGCCGGGCCGCAGCATAAGATGCCCTGGGTCAGAAAGCACGACTCCTGGTCGGCGACGACTTCGTGCGGGCGCTTGAACTCCTTGATGCGCACGCCGCTTTGGCCCTTTTGGCGCAGGCAGACGTCGCAGTTGGTCCTGGCATCGGCGCCGATGACGGCCCCCTTTTCGGGCAGTTGACCGCTCAGGATGGTCTGAAACACGCTCCAGACCTGGTCCACCACCGGCGGGCAGCCGGGCATAAAATAGTCCACGTCTACGGTCTGCGCCAGCGTCTTGACGCGGTCGTAAAAGACCGGAATGCCAATCTCACCCTCTGGCACCTGGTTCGACGGGGTGGGGCGTGTACCGCGTGAGTCGTCGAGTGATGGTATCGTATCGTAGACACGTTCCAGGATAGACTCGGCATCGTAGAGGTTGGCCAGGCCGGGGATACAACCCTCGTGGGCGCAGGAGCCGAAGGCGACTAGCACCTTTGATTTTTGCCGCAGCAGTTTGGCCAGATGCTCGTTCTCGCTGGTGCGGATCGCGCCGTTAAAGAGGCAAACGTCAACCTCGCCGTCGTCCAGGGCCTCGACGTCGCTATACTTAAAGTCCATCACGCAGGGCCAGAAGACGATGTCTACCAGTTCACCGACCTCCACCAGTCGCACGCCCAACTCCGTGACAGTGATTTCACAGCCACCGCAACTGGCCGCCCAATAGAACGCGAACTTGGGTTTGGCGTTTGACTCCCTCATTATCGCGCCTCCTTCTGGGCAACCAGGTGTTCGAGCATCGCGTCTACCTCGGTGCGGATGCGGCCGCGATCCTGCGTGCCGATCTGCACGAAGCGCACGCGCCCGTCACCCACGTTCATCTGATCGAGCACACGGCCCAGCAACCCCATCTTGCAGGCGCTGACGTAGGTGCCACGCTGGTAGTGGCACTCCCCTGGCGCGCAGCCGCAGACCAGCACACCGTTTATGCCGGAACGCAACGCCAAAAGCGTCATCTGGGGATCAATGCGGCCAGAACAGGGGATGTGGATAACGCGGACGTTGTCGGGGTAACTTTCCAGCAGCGACACGTCGGCGTCGGCACGCAGACACCAGTCGCATACAAAGGCCACCAGACGGGGCACGCCCTTCTTCTGTCTCCTGACCTTGATCTGCTTCACTATCTCCTGGTTGCTGACCCCCTTGCGGGAGATGGCGCCTATCGGACAAGCCGCCACGCAGATGCCGCACCCCATGCACTTGTTGGCGTCCACCTCGGCGAGGCAGTCCATCTCGCCCTCGATCTCCTTTTCCACCAGATGGGGCGCTTCGTAGGGGCAGGCCATCACACAGATGCTGCAGCCGGAGCACAGCGACTCGTCAACTGAGACGGTCTCCAGCGGCGACGTGTACCCCGCCTCGACCGCCAACTGCTTGATCGCGCCGATGACACCGGAGATGTGAATCTGCTGCGGGCAGGCCGGATAGCACAGATCACAAGCAGAACAGAGCCAGGTGGTCGGGCTTCTGAATGCTTCCTCGCGCAGGTGCATCATCACCAAACGCAACAGGCGGCGCGGATTGTACTCCGGTTCGACCTTCTGTTGGATCAGACACTTGCTGACACAGGTGCCGCAGGAATAACACAGCTCCAGGTGCTCGCCGCCGGGGATGGCACGAACCTGCTCGGCAAAGGTTTCTGGTGACTTATGACTCATCTTACACCTCCCCACCGGTTCCGGCTGCTTTGAGTCTGTCCGCATACGCTAACGCTTCCTCGACTTGCGGCGCCTCGCGCATCCGGCGCGCACGCTTTTCCATCTCGGGACGCAGCCGCTCGATCTCCTCAAGCAACTGCTCTTGGGGGATCGAGCCCAACGTGGCCTGCATCTGGTTGAGCACCCGCGCGTACTTGTCGCCCTCCGCGGCGCTGATCCATTCGATGCGGAAACGGCCCGGCGTCATCCCCATCTTTTCGAAGGTCCTGAGCAAGCGGTCGGCGCGCTTGGCGCCGATGCGCTGACCGGTGATGTAGTGACAGTCCTGCTCGTGGCACCCGGAATAGAGCACCGCACCCGCGCCCAGGCGGAAGGCCTCATAGACGAAGTCGGTGTCCATGCGCGCCGAGCACATCACGCGGATACCGCGCTCGTTGGCGGTGTACTCGAAGTGGCTGGTTCCGGCCAGGTCGGCGCCACCGTAGGAGCACCAGTGGCAGCGGAAGGCCAGGATCTTCTCCTCTGGTTTGTCGGCCAGCAGAGCGTGGATCTGGGCCAGGAGTTGGGCGTCGGTGAAGTGCAATTGGGTGATGGCATTGTGAGGACACTCGGCCACGCAAGCGCCGCAGCCGTGGCACTTGGCGGTGATGACGCGCGCCGCCTTGCCCTGCTCGTACTCGATGGCATTGTAGGGGCAGGCTTTGGCGCAGATGCCACACTTCTTGCCCTGGGCGCTGATGCAGCGGTCCTCCCAGACGTAGGCCACGGTGGGCTCGATCTCCCACTCTTCGGAGTGGAGCACGCGCCCGGCCCGGGCCGCCGCGGCCGATCCCTGGGCCACGCTGGCGGGGATGTCCTTGGCCCCCTGGCACGCGCCGGCCAGGGAAACCCCGTCGGTGGGGCTGTCAATCGGGCGCAGCTTGGGGTGATATTCCATGAACCAGCCGCCGGGACTCTGGCTGATGTTGAGCACCGAACTCACCGTATCAACGTCGGGCTGCGGCACCGCCGCCTGGTTGAGCATCACCATGTCGTACTCATGCTCGGCCACCCGCCCTAAATCCCTGTCCTCCGAGTGCACGAAAAGGTTACCCGTTTCGGGGTCTTCGGTGATCCGGTTGGGACGGCCCTGGATAAAGCGTATGTCCATCTCACGCGCCCGGTTGTAGAACTCCTCGTAGCCTTTGGAGGGAGTGCGGATGTCCATGTAGTAGATGGTGATGTCCATGTCGGGATAGGCCTGCTTCAAGAGCACGGCGTTCTTGATGGCATACATGCAGCAGAAGTTCGAGCACCAGGGGTTGAAGCGTTTGTCGCGGGAGCCGACGCAGTTGATCATGGCCAGCCGTTTGGGGTTGGCCCCATCGCCGGGACGGATCAGGTTGCCGGCCGTCGGCCCGGCCGCGTTATTCAGCCGCTCCATTTCCATGGCCGTGATCACGTTGGGGTAGCGACCGTAGCCGTATTCGGGCATCACGCTGGGGTCAAAGTGACTGTAGCCGGTAGCGACGATGATGGAGCCGACGTCCTCCCAGACCAGTGTATCCTCGATGCTAAAGTCAATGGCCTCCAGCTTGCCGCAGGCCTCGACGCACTTGTAGCAATGGATGCAGGCCTCCAGATCAATGGTGTAGATGAGGGGCACCGACTGGCTCATGGGCACGTAGATCGCCTTGCGCGGAGCCAGGTTCATCTCAAAGTAGTTGGGGACCTCGATGGGGCAGACGGGCACACACTCACCGCAACCGTTGCAGCGGTCAGCGCGCACGTATTTGGACTTCTCACGCAACAGCACCTTAAAGTTGCCGACGAAGCCTTCCACTCGCTCGACTTCAGTATACGTTCTCACATCCACCTTGGGGTGACGCGCCGCGTCAACCATCTTGGGGGCGAGAATTCATATACTACAGTCCATGGTGGGGAAGGTCTTGTTGAGCTGCGCCATCACCCCCCCGATGGTCGGCTGCTTTTCCACCAGGATGGTCTCAATCCCCTGGTCGCCCAGGTCCAGCGCAGCGCTGATGCCGGCCACGCCCGCGCCGATGACCATCGCCCGCTTGGTGACGGGCACCTTGATCATGTCCAGCGGGGTGAGAAAGGCGGCCTTGGCGACAGCGGCGGCGGTCAGGTCCCTGGCCTTTGTCAGCGCGCCTTCGGGGTCGTGGCCGTGAGCCCAGGTACATTGCTCGCGGATGTTGGCCATCTCCATCAGGAAGGGGTTGAGGCCGGCTTCGGCGACCGTTGCACGGAAGGTCGGCTCGTGCATGCGTGGCGAGCAGGCCGATACCACCACCCGGTTCAGGTCATACTTTTCGATGTCCTCTTTGATGACAGACTGGCCGCTGTCCGCACAGGCATAAGGCGTAGCGACCGCGCGGACCACGCCGGGCAGCGTCGCTGCGTAATTGGCCACGACCACTGGATCAATGACCCCGGCGATGTTGGACCCGCAGTGACAGACGTACACGCCGATGCGCAGATCCTCGTTTCCGTTGTCTCCTGCCATATTGCTCCTCGTTCAAAAGTTTGCTTAGCGCGAATAACTGTACAGAACTGTTCAATCTTGCTCGTTTTGCAGGATTTCTTGTATCTGTAACGCGACTTCCGGCAATTCGCCGGCGGCAATTTGCCATACGATATCCAGATTGACGCCAAAGTAATGATGAATTAGCCTATCTCTGACCCCCGCCATTCCCTTCCAGGGGACTTCAGCATACCTGGCCCGTAGCCCTGCAGATAAGCTCTTGCTTGCCTCACCGATGACCTCCAGATTGCGAATCACCGCATCCTGTGTCCTGATGTCTGCCAAAAACGCCTCATACGTCATCGCCGCAGTGTAGGCCTTGATCCGGCACACAGCCTCTTGTATGTCGCTCAGAAAATCTCTATCCGCCCTCTCAGACATACACGACACTCTCCTCTATACTCCTGGCAACTCGATCCACCCTGATCCCCTGGATTCCGGCAGGCGTCAGCACATCCACGCTCTTGCCCAGTAAACTTTCAAGATGCTCTATGAACTCAATAAATCTAAAGCCTATGGGACGCTCGAATTCCACGATGATGTCAATATCACTGGTTTCGGTGGATAAGCCCTTAGCATAAGACCCAAACACGCCGATCCGTTTGACTCCGTACTCGGAAGCGAGATAAGAGCGTTTCTCTCGGAGGATCTCTGTGATCTCTTCCTTCGTCAACATCATCTGCTCCTCGTTCAAAAGTTTGTTATGCTCGTTAATGTCGCCTTACGTGCTAGGGGGTGAAGCAGGACTAACCGACGCTTTTCTCCTCCAGGAGTTACGCAGTTGTCCCTCAAAAGGGTGGGTTTGACCGCGGAGCACGCTGAGAACGCCGAGATTTCCTGGATTTTCTCTGCGCACTCCGCGTTCTCGGCGGTAAATAAGTTCTGACTGCGTAAGTCCTGTCCTCGTAGAGTCCGAGCAGGTTGCCGCTGGGATCCGCAAAATATGCTCCGTAACCCGCGCCCAGTGGAGCCTTGGGGATGGTGACCTTTCCTCCTAATTCTGCCACCTTTTTTAGAGTTGTCTCGATGTCATCCACCACGATGTAGACGACAACCCCCAGAGGTTCACCCTTGGGTCTGAGCCATATTCCTCCCCAGCGAAAACACCCTCAACAAGGAGACTCGACAGCAAGGTCGGCTCCAGCGAGTTGTTAGGCCGCCTTGCCGTCTGAGCACATGAGATCAAATGCCGTACGGCGCTGGTGGCTCTGGTCAACAAAACAGTTCTTCAATTCTCTCTTGACTTATTGCGTATCGCCCGTCGTCGTTCAGGCCGTTCTCAGCTTCCGCTCGGTCGAAAAGGAAGATTCTGCACCTGTCGAGGCTCAGTTCCGTACCAGCACCTTCAGGATCTAAAACGGCAATGGCAAGAATATGATACAGCTCCGGCAAATTGATCCGTGTAGGGAACTCAGTTCTCGTCTTGACCTGAATTGCCCGAAAAGCCTCGCCTCGAACCGCTATCAGGTCGTTCCCGCTGTCCTTGATAGGAGGAGCAGCCTGAACGCCGTATTGCAGTAAGCGCAGCTGGACTAGTAGCTCCCCGAAGGTTCCCTTCGTTATGTTTTCACTTAGAGGGTTCATCTCTCACTCCCCGAATTTCGCTACTGGATGACGCGCGACAACACGATTAGGGCAAACAAAAGCAATACTACTTGCTATGGGAGTCGGTATGCTCCGCATCTGGCTAGCTTGCGTCTGACGTCTGCCGCCTAACGGGATCGAGCTCAGGCGCGCGGCGGCCCATGCTCGGGGCCCTCGCTGACTCTCAAGGTAGTTGCCCAACCGCCCGCGATTTCATCGCGGCGATAGCCGCGTCGGGTTCAGCGAGTTGTTAGGCGCACTCCTCCATTCCACACAGCGGCCTTCATCCATGAATACCTTTCAGTCGTATACTTCCACCATGCCGCCAGTTCTGGGAACCTTGCAATGGGGAATCTGCCGAATAGTTCTTCTGTACTGACGCTCCTGAATCTGTCTGACTTTTTCACCAGCTTCCTCCAGACATCGGGCACAGTGTCCCCCACCGTGCGCAGCACAGGCGATGTAACCCTCCGAAAGTCCCCGTTGTGGGCTGGCGCGATATGCAGCAGGCTGACAATCTCGGCTCCCAACTCCTGCTCTCTTTCCATTTCATGTGCGAGCGTCTGCTGCCGGAATAGCTGATAGAATGGCTCGTAGAAAAGCGCATCAAAGCTTGGCAGTAGCCTCTTATCAAGTGGAAAGTCCTCACGCCCATAGAGGTGTGCGTAGATGGCTGTCCGGTCAGTACCACTTTTTGATATCTTGAGCGATGTACTGCTGTAAGACTCTGTGTACTTCCACTCAATCAGTGCAATCTGTCTCAGACCATCTTGATGCTCGAACATCACCGCTGCATCGGCACTTGTGAAATTTGCGCCCCTGGTGCGTTTGCCGTGGCGTGGGACTTTCTCGCCAAGATAGTTCCTCTGACCAATCCACTCAAAGGAAACAAACTGACCGACTTCCTCCATTGGCAGCATTTGCCGAATCGTAGGGAAAACTAAGCGCAGGAGTTCAGTCAGTGCTTGGGGTTTGTCTGCGAATGGGAACAGGAAATTGGCACAACAGCCTTGAGAGTCACAGAGATGATTGCTTGGATTTCCATCTTGTCCATCGTGCCACTTGATTTCCTTCGCCGCGAAATACGACGTGATGATTTGACGAATTTCAGGGAAGAGGTTCTCTGCAGCAAGCACGCGCGGCAGGCAAAACGGGCGAGGCTTGCCTCTGCATACGCCATCAGCGCGAGCCCCACTGGAGAAGTACTGTGATGTGGTCTTTAAAGCAGCTTGCCGTGGCTTCTCAACTTCGAGGAATCTACCCATCGCTACTGTTCTCCTAACAATTGACTGCTGGCTTAACGAGAGTGCGCCTAACTACTTGATGGGCGGACATTTTTCCACCTAATCACCCAATTTGGGGTATTATCCATAACAAAAAACCATCGCGCCAGAACTCGGCGGCACGCGGGTTT
>JACNHM010000565.1 GCA_014383605.1 Chloroflexota bacterium | reverse complement strand
GCGCCACAGGCCCGCTATTGACCAGCATCCCGTAGCCCTGGTCGTAGAAATCGGGAAGCGTTGCCCACAGGTCGTTATCGAGGGCTGTCACGTCATCGTAACGAGCTTCGTAGCGCACGATGCCCTCTAGCACGTCGAGCTGGCTGATCAACTCGGCGCCCTGGCGCGTATCACCCACGTAGGCCCGCAGGTAACGTTTGCCCCCCAGCTCAACCCACACTCGCTCGTCGGCCAGATCGGCGATGGTCTTCTGGGCCAGCGCGCGCCAATCCGGCAGCGTCCCATTGACCGGCTTGTGCAGCAAGTCGTAAACGTCCCCCAGGTTGTGCAGATAGTGGGCGAACATCCCGGCCTCGCCGTCCGGTTCCCCCGGTGTCAGGTACAGGTAGCCGTCGTAGAGGACGAAGGGCTTGCCGGCCGGCAGAGCGCGCAGGTTGGCGGCGTCAATCGTGTGTCCGAAGGAGCGGCCTCGCCGTCCGGGGGTAGCGCTGGGGGTGTAATGCGCCGCCTGCATGAAGGCATTGAGCGCCGTGCGGTCCACGGCGTAGAAGAGTGTGCTGTCCAGGACCTGGGCGTAGCCGTAGAGGACTGGCGCACACATCGGAGCGGGGTCGGCGTAGACGGTGAAACCTGCCTTCGTCTCCTCGCCGGTGGCCGGATCCACAAAAGTCCACTCCAGGGCGGGACTATCCGGCGGCGGATCGTGCAGGGTGGCGGTAAGCAGGGTGCGCAGCAGCCCCGGCTGGTAGGGGTAAACTTCCAGTTGCAGCGTCACCTCGGCCCAGCCCGTGTCGCCCGACAGGGTAACGACCAGCACGTCGTCACTCGTCTCCGAGGTGACGTCGTTGAGCGCGGGCAGCGGGTTGAGCTGATTCCCCAGGGGGCGCAGGGCCAGTGCGCCCTGACTGCCGACAGGCAGGCCGCTGCTGTCTGTCCGTTGGACGAGCAGCGCGTCGTGCGTGCTGGTCCCGGCAAAGCGCAGAGTGTACTCGCCGCTCGTCAGGCGCACGTTCCCGGTCTCAGCCACCTCGATGGCAGCGGACGGCGTCTTACTCCGTCGGACAGCCGGCGCGGCACGCCGTTCGTAGTCGCCAGTCTGGGCGGCCGGCGGGGTCGGAGTTGGGGTGATCGCCGAGGCGGGGGTAGCGGTCACAGGTTGAGTGGGGGTTGGGGTAGGCATCTCCATCCGGCTACAGGCTGGCAATAGCGCAATACACAGCAGCATCCAACGTGACCAGTTCTTCGTGCACATATTCACCTCCCACCCTATCCATAACAACGCGGGTACTTACATCCCCGGTGCGGCCGGGGCTGCGAGTACCCACGCGCATGAGCAATGCCGCCGGTCTATGCTACTAACCCTTCAACCCGGCGTAGGATATGCCCTCGATGTAGTACTTGCTGAAGACGAAGAACAACACCAGGATAGGGGCGGCGTTGACCATGGCCCCGACCAGGGTGACATTCCAGGCGTACCTGTACTGCTGCTGGAACATCATGAGGGCCACGTTGAGCGGGAACATGTCGGGCGTGTTGAGGTAGAGCAGAGGCCCCAGGAAAGCGTTCCACATCCCCTGGAACTGCATGATGAACAACGTCAGTAACGCCGGCCGGGCCAGGGGCAGCACCACCTGGTAGTAGATCTGGAACCGGGAAGCTCCATCAATATACGCTGCTTCCTCCAACTCGACGGGGACGGATTTGAAGAACTGAGTGAGCATGAAGATGCCGAAAGCGCCCACGATGCCGGGCAGAACCAGCGCCCAGGGAGTGTTCACCAGCCTGATTTTGGCCATCAGCACGTAGGATGGCACCAGCGTCACCGCGCCGGGGATCATCATGGAGGCCAGCATGAAGGCGAAGATCGCATCCCGGCCGGGGAACCTCAGCCGGGCAAAGGCGTAGGCAGCCATAGAGCAGAAAATGATCTGAAATATGGCTATTCCCAGCGAGAGGATGACCGTGTTCAGCAACCAGCGGACGAAGGTGGCCCCACCGGCCATCTTGACCAACGCGTAGAAGATGAGCGTGACCGCCATGCCGCCGGTCAGGGAAATAGCCAGGCTGGTGAATTGGCCGACCCCTCGCCCTCTGGAGATGCCAGCGATGATAATGGCCACGCAGAATAGGGCCAGAGGAAGGATGAGTCCCTCTGGCTGGACCACCCAGGCGACGATGAGGGCCATTGCTGGCCACAACAGAAACTCGGCCAGCAGAAACATCCGATGCCGCTTGAACGCGGCCACGACGCCAAACCCGACCAGCGAGAGAGCCAGCAGCCCTCCGGTAGCCATCATGAATCTCTGGATGAGAGACT
Source organism: Chloroflexota bacterium (assembly GCA_014383605.1). The sequence continues at coordinate 2,970 of JACNHM010000565.1, read as the reverse complement.
GCTCACTTCCTACTACTGTGACCAGCCCCCAGGCGACCACCGTAGCCACCACAGCCGCCAGTAAGAGGGCGGTCAGGGTACGCTTCTCCTCCCCCAGGACAGATGTCATGCGGCCGGCCACCAGAGCCAGAAAAAGGGCCACCAGCCCCATCGTCCCCCCAAAGGCGATCATGCCGCTCTCCTGGGGCAGGCCGCCCATGTCCGTCGCGAACAGATCCGCCCAGTTCTCGAAACGCCACTCCGAGGGCAGGAGGGTGGGCGGCCAGGCGACGATCTCGGCGTTGGACTTGAAGGAGCCCAGGAAGGCCAGGATGAAGGGGGTGAACAGTATCAACCCGATGGCGCACAGCACCGTGTAGCGGATTACCCGGTTGATGTAGAGACTCAAGGGTCTTTTGCGTGCGTGCCCCGGCACGGCAGCTTGAGCAGCAGTTGTTGTCATCGTACCCTCCTAATATTGCTCGGTGCCCCGCTCGATCAGCCGGCGCTGGATGAATGTGAAGACGAAGATGATCGCCGCCAGGAGGAAGGCCATCGCCGCCGCGAAGCCCATCCGTGGCGGCCCTGTGGTGCCCAGCGCGTCACGGTAGATCAGGAACACCGGAGCCAGGGTGGTCTTGAGCGGCCCGCCGCCGGTCAGGATCTTGACCTGGTCAAAGATCTGGAAGGTGCCGATTGTGCCCAGCACCACCACCAACAGGATGATCGGCCGCAACATGGGCAGTGTGATCTTCCAGAACTGATGCCGCTTGTTGGCGCCGTCAATTGATGCTGCTTCGTAGAGCGCAGGAGGAATGTCTTGCAGCGCGGCCAGGAACATAACCATAAACGTCGGCGCGGTAGTGAAGATATTCTGGAACATGATGGCCATCCAGGTAACGCTCGGCCCGCGCAGGTACCAGTATTCCAAGGTAATGTTTCCGCCAAACACCTGGGCGATCAATTGGAAAAGGCCACGGGGATCGTTGAGCCAATTGACGGTCTTGAATGACATGCCCACCAGGCTCAGGGCTTTGGTCAAAAAGAGATTCAAGAAGCCGGTTTTGAGATACAGCCACCAGAAGATCATGGAGATAACCACCGACGACGTGACGCTGGGGCCGTAGAAAACCGTGCGGAAAAACCGCTGGGCTCGCATGGGGGCGTTCAACAGCACCGCCAGCAGGATAGCCAGCGCCGTCTGGGTGGGAACCACGATCAGCACGTACCAAGCGACGTTTATCAGGCTGCGTCGAAAATCCTGCTTCACAACAGCATCCGCATAATTCTTCAGCCCCACCCATTCTGGTGTGGAGAACAGGTTGTAGTGAGTGAAACTGATGTACACGGCGAAGATAAGCACAGCGATGGTGAATACCAGGGTGACGATCAGATAGGGGGCAATGAAAGTGTACGCGGCCAACGCCTCACTTCGCTTGCGTGGGTCACGCCACACGCTTCGCCGCTTCTTAACTGCTGCTGCCATGATTAACCTCCTTGGCTCTCGCAAGAGGTAACGAGTCCACGAGTAGCGAGTCAATGAGTAACACGTCACGAGGTACTTGTCGCCTCATTGGCTTTCTGGGACTTTCTGGGAGATATCCTCGTAGTGACAAGGTTTGTTCAGGGGCGACCACGGAGGATCGCCCCTGAACTGTTTGAGCTACGGACTATTGGCCACAGGTAGCCAGGATTTCGTCAGCTTCCTGCTTGGCCTGATCCATGGCCTCCTGGACGGTTTGCTCGCCCAGGTAGACGCGGTTCAGGGCCTGGCTGATGGTGTCGTTGATCTGCCCGGTGCAGGGGCCCCAGTAGGCCACGCGGCCCACCAGTCCACCCTGGGCGATGGCGGCGTCGTTGGGATCCACCACCAGGTCAACCTGGTCCGGGTGCGTGGAGTAGGCGAAGCCGGTCTTGACGATCTCGGCCTGGTTCTCGCGGCCGGTGACGTAGATCAAGAAAGCCGCGGCCGCCTTGGGATACTTGGTGGCGGCGTTGATGCCGATGGCGTTAGTGAAGATCACGTCGGCGGCCTGGCCGTCCGGCGACTTGGGCAGGGGGACGGCCTTCCAGTTCACGTCGGTGTAGTCCTGGCGCATGTAGTTGACCATCCAGCCGCCCTCGTAGGTCATACCTGCCAGTTCCTTGCCGATGGCCTCACCGCACCAGCCAGCGCCCACGTCTGCCGATGTGACCAGCGAGCCGTCTTCGTACATGCCCACGACGAAGTCGGCGGCGCTCATCACCTCAGAGCTGTTCATTGCGCCTTCGGTGAAGGTCTCGTTGGTGTATGAGCCGCCGGCGCCGAAGGCGAAGGGTGCGAAGCGGGCCCAGTCGGCGTTCTGGCAGAAGCCGGCGTAGTCGGTGTTGGCGGCGATGGTCTCGGCTGCTGCTTTCAGGTCGTTCCAGGTCCAGTCGGCGGTGGGCTCGTCAATGCCCGCTGCTTCGAAGACCTCCGGCAGGTAGACCAGGCCGAGGGTGCCCCAGTCCTTGGGGAGGCCGTAGGTCTTGCCGTCGTAGGTGAAGATGGTGAGCAGGGCCTCGATGAAGTCGGAGCGCTTGACATCGGCCTCGGCCATGAACTCCTCCAGGGGCAGGAGTTGACCGGTGGGGCCGAAGGCGGCCATGAGCTGGTCGTCCACGTAGAAGACGTCGGGCGCAGTGCCGCCGGCCATGCGGGCCTTGATGGTGGTCTGGAAGTCGGCGGGGATGGGTTGGAAGTCCACCGTGACGTCGGGGCAGACCTCGCTGAAGCGGGCGATGGAATCGCGGTAGATGTTCTGCTCCGTTTCGTCACCCCAGCCGGAGAAGACGATGGTTGCGCCATCCTCGACGGCGATGGGGCAGGCACTCTCCGGAGGCTTGACTTCCTCCGGCGCTTTGGTTGGTTCGACTGCCGGCGCCTTCGTCGGTTCGAGGGTGGGCTCCGGGGTTGCCTTGGCGCAGGCGGTGACTAGCAGGCTCACCACCAGCAGCAGACTGAAGAAACTG
>JACNHM010000564.1 GCA_014383605.1 Chloroflexota bacterium | reverse complement strand
GCCGCCCAGGGCGATCAGGCCATGGTTCTGCATCAGGACCACCTTGGGCGATTCCCCCCACTCTTGCACATGACGCGTCAGGGTCTCGCGCACCTGGTGGGCGAGCGGGAGGCCTGGGTCAGCGTAGGGCACATAGGCTGGGGCGGGCCCACAGAAAGTCACCTCCTCCGGGAAGAGCCGCCCCCGGATGGCCTCCTCGACGCCCTGCGAACAGAGGATGGCGTTCACTGCCACCGGATGCGTGTGCCCCACGAAGTTGACACCGGGCAGGCTCAAGGCCATGGCATGCAGCATCGTCTCTATGGAGGGGTGCTCGGCGGCGGTGGTGTCGGCCTTGGCGGCGGTCAACATCTGCTTGACCTCCTGATCCCCCAACTCTGGCTCGTCGAGCATAGCCAGCACCGGCTCAAATCGCATGCGCACGAAGCCCTTGGCCGCGATACCGCGCAGGGAGGTGCCACTGGCCTTCACCCAAAACGTCTCGGCGTCAGCTCGAGCGGAAGTGTTCCCTTCCCCCAGGATGACATAGTCGTTCGCCGGATCTCCCAGCGCGCGCGACATGTTGATGAGATGAGACAACGCGTCGTTGGTCATGTTGTGCAACTCCTATCATAGGTGTTATGGTGTTGTGCTTTCAGTGGTCGCGGCTCAAGACCAGCCGCCTTTCGCAGGAAGCGCGGATTATTGGGATCAATCAACATGAACGGCAAGAGCTACAGCCAGATCAGATGAGGTTTCTCGATCATCCGAACGACGTCCTGCAGGAAGCGCGCCGCCGGAGCGCCGTCAACGATGCAATGATCGAAGGTCAGTGACAGGTACATCAACTGTCGAATGCAGAGCTCACCTCCGTGGACCGCCGGCCCGGGATGGATGCGCCCCACGCCCAAGATGGCAGCCTGTGGGGGATTGATGATGGGAGTGAAAGCATCTATGCCCAGAGGCCCCAGATTGGTGATGGTGAAGGTGCCCCCACTGAGCTCTTCGGGCGTGATGCTGCCATTGAGGGCACGCTGCGTCAGCTCGGCCCGTTCCTGTGCTATCGGCAAGAGCCTTTTTCGGTCAGCGTTGCGCAGCACTGGCGCCACCAGGCCTCGCTCTGTGTCCACAGCCACGGCGATGTGGACCTCCTCGCTCAAACCGATACGCTCGCCGTCGTTGGTGGCGTTGACGTAGGCGTGCTGCTTCAGTTGCCGGGCGACGATGGTCAGCAAGAAATCGGTGTAGGTCGGCCGCGGGTCTCCCTCAGACAGTTCTTCGAGGATCTGTTGCCGCAAGCGGACCAACTCGGTGGTATCCACTTCCCGCATCAGGGTGACGGCGGCAGCAGCCCGGTGGCTCTCCGCCATGCGGCGGGCGATGGTGCGCCGCGTCGGCGGCAGATCCATCCAACGGATGCCTGCCGAAGCCGCGGCTTCCCGTGTGGCCAGGAGGGCCCGGATGTCCCGCTCGACGATCATCTGCTGGGGGCCGGTGGCTTGCACCTCAGCCAGAGAGACGCCTTCCTGCCGCGCCAGCCGCCGTGCCCGCGGGCTGGCGAACACGCGCTGTCGCCGCTCCAGGGGCAGGGATTCGCCGCCGGGCCCGTTCGCCCGGGGCAGCGGATGGGGTTCGGCCGATGGCGCCATCCTGTCTGGCCCCGGCGCCTCCAGGTGAGACGACTCGAGAAGATCAGCCTGCTCTGGGACAGCCTCTCCGGACGAAGCCACCACGCCGATTCGGGAGCGCACTTTTACCTCGGTCCCCGGTTCGGCGAGGATCTGCTGCAGAATACCGCTCGCCGGCGCCTCGATCTCCAGATGGGCCTTGTCCGTCTCGATGACGAACAGCGGCTCTCCCTGGACGACCTCGTCCCCGACAGCTTTCAGCCACTCCACCACCACCACGGTGTCCATGGTCTGGCTCAACGGCGGCACGATGATGTCCACGGCCATGCGGTGTCTCCCCCCCCGTCGTATGCGAGAACTAGAACAGCGACTGCACCGCGGCCACGATCTTGGCTTCGTCGGGCACGTACTGGCGCTCCAAGACCGGGGCGAAGGGCGGCGGCACATCCGGCGCCGATACCCGCTTGATGGGTGCATCCAACCAGACGAAGGCTTCGTCGGCAACGATGGCGGCGATCTCCGCCGCCCAGCCGCCCGTCAGGTTGTCCTCCTCGGCAATGACCAATCGTCCGGTCTTGCGCACCGAGCCCAGAATCAGCTCCTTGTCCAGCGGCACCAGCGTGCGCGGGTCAATCACCTCGGCCTCGATCCCTTGCTCGGCCAGGATGTCGGCTGCAGCCAGGGCCCGGTACAGCGTGAGCAGCTTGGCCACGATGGTGACATCTCGCCCCTGGCGGCGCACGATGCCCTTGCCGATGGGCACCAGATACTCTTCCTCCGGCACTTCCCCGATCAGGCTAAGAGCGCCCCGCTCCGAGCGGGCGCCTTTCGACCCGTAGAGCAGCTTGTGCTCAAAGACGATGACGGGGTTGTCGTCGCGCACGGCGCTCTTGAGCAGCCCCTTGGCATCGTAGGCGGTGGCCGGCGCGACGACTTTGAGGCCAGGGATATGGCAGAAGAAGGCTTCCAGGCTCTGGGCGTGCTGGGCGCCGCGCGCCGTCGCCCCCACCGGCGCGCGCATGACCAGAGGGATGGACACCTGGCCGCCGGACATGTAGTGCAGCTTGGCGGCCTGGTTGGCCAGTTGATCCATGGCACAGAACAGGAAATCGCCATACTGCACGTCGGCGATGGGCCGCATGCCGGCCAGCGCTGCGCCGATGGCCACCCCGGCGATGGCCGCTTCCGAAATCGGCGTGTCCAGGATACGGTCGTGCCCGAATTCATCCGACAACCCCAGCGTCACCGTGAACGCGCCGCCGAAGCCGCCCTCAATGCCGATGTCCTCGCCGATGCAGAAGACCCGCTCGTCCCGCCGCATTTCTTCTCGGATCGCCTGCCGCAAGGCCTCGGCGATGCTCATCTGGGCCATGGCTCACTCCTTGAACACGTCGGCGTAAAGGTCTGCCAGTTGCGGCTCTGGACTCGCTTCGGCGAAGGCGATGGCTTCATCAATGATCTCCTCCACATCCTGATCCACCTCGCTCAACTGGTCGGCTGTGAACCTCTGCTCTGCCAGCAGCCACTGGCGGAAGCGGGGGATGGGGTCCCGCTTTTGCCACTCCGCTTCTTCTTCCCGGGAACGGTAGGTGCGAGGGTCAGAACGGGAGTGTCCGCACAGCCGGTACGTCTTGCACTCGATGAGGGTGGGGCCGCCGCCCCGGCGCGCCCGCTCGATGGCCTGCCGGCTGACCTGGTACACGGCCAGAACGTCGTTGCCATCCACGACCACCCCCGGCATGCCGTAGGCGGCAGCCCGGTCGGCGATGTTCTCGATCTTGAAAGAGAGCGCGACGGGGGTGGATGCGGCGTAGAGGTTGTTCTCGCAGACGAAGATGACCGGCAGATCCCATATGGCGGCGACGTTGAGCCCTTCGTGCCACGCCCCTTCGTTGGCCGCGCCGTCGCCGAAGAAACACACAGCGACCCTGTCCGTCTTCTGCATCTTGGCCGCCAGGGCGACGCCCGAGGCAATGGGCACATTGCCCCCCACGATGGCGATGGCCGGTACCGCGCCTACCCGCATATCGCCTACGTGCATGGAGCCACCCTTGGCGCCGCAGCAGCCGGTGGCCTTGGCGAAGAGCTCGGCGATGAGGTGGCGCGGCTCCACCCCCTTGGCCAGGGCGTGCCCATGCGGCCGATGCGTGCTCAGGACGTAGTCGTCCGGGCGCAGGTTAGCGCAGACGCCGGTGGCCACGGCCTCCTGTCCGATGTACAGATGCAGCGTGGAGGGTATTTTGCCCTGCAGGTAGAGCTCGTTGACCCGCTCCTCGTGCCGGCGTATCAGGACCATCGTGCGGTACATGCGGAGCAGTCGCTCGCCGTCCGGCAGTTCGTCACTGCCGATTCCCAGCGGCAGATCTATGTCCTTCTTTGACATGCGGTGTGTCTCCAGGTATGGGGCAGCGTCAACCATCTGGCCACAGGTTCTTCGGCGCGAACTTGGGATGGAAGTCCGGCCCCGCGTACGACCATGGCGACTGGGGGCGCGCACGGATGCCCCACGTCTCAGCCGCCGCCCGGAGTTCGGGGTGCTTCTGTGCCGCCTCCTGTAGGGAGACGCCCGAGAGCACCGCAGCGATGGCCTGCCGCCAGGCCATCGCGCCCGCCTTGTACCCCATGGGGTGCCCAAGCATGCCCCCGCCGGCCGGCACGATGAAGTCGCAGCCGTGCTCCTGTATCAGGGCTTCCACGACACCCGGGTACATCCCCGCCGCCGGCATGGGCCAGGTGCGCTTGATGTGGTGGAACGGCGCCCGCAGCGTCTGCGAGGTGCGGAGCTCCTCCTCCACAGAACAGACCTGGAGGCTCGACCATAGAGAAGGCGTCAACATCATGTCTGCCCCGCACAGGCGAGCCAACTTGGCCAGCACGGTGAAGCTCATCGTGGGCAGCATGCCCAGCATGTGCGACACGTGCCACAGGATGGGCGCGTGGATCTGCGGGTCGTCGGCCACCACCTTCAGGGCGGACAGGCCGACCGGGTAGGCCATCAGGAGGCCGGTGGCACCGGCCTGAACAGCACGGAGCGCTTTCTCACGTACCCGGCTGACTTCGTCGGTGATGCTGACCATGTAGAGGGTCTTCTCGCCCGTCTCCCGCTCGGCCTTCTCCAGCGCCTTAAGCACCGCCTCCAGCCGCGCGTCGAAGGAACAGTTGGCCAGCTCACTGCACATCTCATCGTCCTTACACAGGTCGGCTCCCCCCAGCGCGCTCTGGTAGACCTGTGCTGCCGTCTCCTCGGGCGTCATGCCCATCTTCGGTTTGATGATCTGCAGGATGAGTGGCCGGTCGTGGACGCCCAGGATGTCTCGCACGCCCTCGATGCCGAACTTGGGACCGTTGAACTTCGCGGCGACGGACTTGGGGATGTACACGTCGAGCAGGCGCACCTTGTCACAGAAAGCGAAGATGTTGCCGGCGATCGAGAGAAGCAGCATGGGCACGTTGACGTTTTCTTCCCAGGCGGCGATGGGGAAGGCCAGTTGCACGACGGCCTTCTTGGTGCCCTTGGGCGCCGGGACCTCGTAGTACCCCAGCACCTTGCTGGTCAGCCGTTCGCGCACTTCCGGCGTCTCCTCTTTGATCTCCATCCAGGTAGCCGTGGAGCCTTCCAGCGCCAGCCTCTGCACCTGCGCCAGATGGTCCACGAAATCCCATTCTGGCCTGCTGTCTTCGATGTAATA
>JACNHM010000562.1 GCA_014383605.1 Chloroflexota bacterium | reverse complement strand
CCCCCACAGCGACCACCTCGTTCCGGCCTCACGTAGTTTTTCATCTCGCCCCGATTATGCTACAATAGCGTACAAGAAGCAGGAAGCAAGAGGCAGGACACTTCGTGCATCTTGCATCTTGCATCTTGCGTCCTGCATCCTGCAAGCTCCGGGAAGTGAGGAGGTTCTCGTTATGGCTATCATCCATCCAAAGAAAGTACTCGTCTGCGTCGCCTGGCCCTACGCCTCGGGCGACCGTCACCTGGGCCACGTGGCCGGGGCCTACCTGCCGCCCGACATCTTCGCCCGCTACCATCGCCTGCAGGGCCGCGACGTGCTCATGGTTTCCGGCTCCGACACGCACGGCACCCCGATCACCGTGAAGGCGGAGGAGGAAAACGCTTCCCCGCGGGAGATCGTGGACCGCTACCACGGCCGCTTCCTGGAGAACTTCCGCGACCTGGGCCTGAGCTTCGATCTCTTCACCGAGACGGACACGGAGAACCACTGGGCGGTGACGCACGACATGTTCCTCACGCTGCTGCGAAACGGCTACATCTACCGCGATACCACGCGCCAGCTTTTCTGCACGGACTGCCAGCGCTGGCTGCCCGACCGCTACGTGGAAGGGGTCTGCCCACACTGCGGCTACGACAACGCTCGCGGCGACCAGTGCGACCACTGCGGCCGCGTGCTGGATGCCACCGAGCTGGGCCAGCCCCGCTGCAAGGTGTGCGGCGGCTCGCACATCGAGGTGCGGGAGACGGAGCACTTCTTCCTCGACCTGGGCAGGCTCAACGAGCCGCTGCTGCAGTGGATGCAGGAGGGCAAGGAGCATTGGCGGCCCAACGTGCTCAACTTCGCCCGCCGGCAACTGGAAAGCGGCGAGCTGCGCGGCCGCCCCATCACCCGCGACATCGCCTGGGGCGTCACCATCCCCGTGCCGGGTTACGAGGACAAGCGCATCTACGTCTGGTTCGACGCCGTCATCGGCTACCTGTCAGCCACCAAGGAGTGGGCTGCGATCACCGGCCATCCTGAGGCCTGGCGCCAGTGGTGGCAGGACCCCGACGTGCCCGCTTACTACTTCATCGGCAAGGACAACATCCCCTTCCACGCCTGGATCTGGCCGGGGATGCTCATCGGCTACGGCGGGCTGAACCTGCCCTACGACATGCCGGCCAACGAATTCCTGAACGTGGAGGGCAAGAAACTCTCCACCAGTCGCCGCTGGGTGGTCGAGTTGCCCGACTACCTCAGCCGCTACGATCCCGACCCGCTGCGCTACATGCTGACCATCAACGCCCCCGAGACGCAGGACGTCAACTTCACCTGGGAGGAGTTCCTGCGCCGCAACAACGACGAGCTGGTGGCCACCTGGGGCAACCTGGCCAACCGCGTGCTGGGCTTCGCCTACAAGCGCTTCGACGGCCGCGTGCCGCAGCCGGGCGCACTGGACGAGGCAGACCAGGCGCTGCTGGCCAAGGTGGCCGCGGGGTTCGACAGCGTGGGTGAGCTGATCGCCGGTTGCAAGTTCAAGGCCGCGCTGGCAGAGGCCATGGCCCTGGCGCGGGAGGCCAACCGTTATCTCAACGACAAAGAACCCTGGCATCAGATCAAGACAGATCCCCAGTCGGCGGCCACGGCCATCTACGTCGCCTTGCAGTCCATTGACTGGCTGAAGATCATCTTCTGCCCCTTCCTGCCCTTCTCCTCGCAGCGGCTGCACGAATACCTGGGCTACGAGGGCAGCCTCATCGGGCGGCTGTACATTGAGACGATACAGGAGGAAACCCGCGCCCACCAGGCGCTGCGCTACGATGGCCGTTCCACGGTGGGCCGCTGGGCAGCGGAGAAGCTGGAGCCGGGCCAGCCACTGCGCCAACCCGCCCCGCTCTTCCACAAGCTGGACGAGAGCATCGTGGACGAGGAAATCGCTCGCATGATGGGTGGTTCAGAATGACCAATTCTCAATGACCAAATCCCAAATGAGGAGAAGAAGCTATGGAACTCGAAAGCTATTTCGACTTTCTGGCTCCAGATGACATCCGCATCAAAGGGACGCGGGTTGGCATCGAAACGATTCTATACGAATACATCCATCGGAGCCAGTCTCCGGAGGCAATTGCGGCGCGGTATCCTTCCCTTACCCTGGAACAAGTACACGCCGCCATCACCTATTATCTCCACAATCGCCAGGCCGTCAGCGCCTACCTGGAAGACTGGTTGGAGCATGGCCGGCAGATGCGGGAAGAACAAGAGCGAAACCCGCCGCCTGTAGTGGTGAAGCTGCGAGCACTGGCGGCCCAACGCCGACACGCTGAGGCACAGGTGACGTGAGTGCCATTCGCTACTTGCTAGATGAGCACGTTGCCCCCGCTCTGCGTGCCCAGTTGATTCAGCATGAGCCTGACCTGACGGTTTGGATCATCGGCGATCCTGGCGCTCCAGAACGGGGAGCGCAGGACCCCGGTATTCTGCTCTGGTGCGAAGCCAATGGCTTTCTGCTGGTGACAAGCAATCGGAGATCTATGCCTGTTCATCTGCAGAATCATCTGGCTGCTGATCATCAAGTGCCTGGAATCCTCGTGCTGAATCCGAGCATGACGACAGGGGCAACGATTGATGAATTGCTCCTTGTTTGGGGAGCTTCAGAAACCGAGGAGCATCGTGACCTGCTGCTCTATCTGCCACTGACCTATTAACACCATCGCGAGTGGCGAAGCAGGTGACAATGAGTGACATGCGCAAAGGCCCCCAGGCTGATTTTCGCTTGGGGGCTTTGCTCGTCTGGGGGCGATCATGGAGCACCCACTAGCTGAATGGCCATGATTCTCGCAAAAAAAGGAGAGCGTTTCGCGTTGGGGACACGTAGTAACGACTTTAGTCGTTCTGGCGTTGCAAAAGCGACTGAAGTCGCTACTACGGTTGGATATAATTGCTCCAGGGGCGGTTTAGCACGTCCCAAATGTGTAACGCTCCCAGCGTCCTGGGTTGCGCCTCCCGCTGACCGGTGGTATAATGCTGACCGCCGGTCAGTTCCGGCTCATGTCGTGCGCAAACCACTCAACGCCGAGGAAAGCAGCAACATGGACTTCGCACTCTCCCCCGAACACGTGATGATCCGCAAGACGGTGCGCGATTTCGCCGAGAGGGAGATCCGCCCCGTCATCAAAGAGCTCGACCGCCAACAGACCTTTGACCGCAGCCTGCTGCCCAAGATGGCCGCTATCGGCCTCTTGGGCGTTTGCATTCCCGTGCGCTATGGCGGCGCGGGCCTGGACTACCTCTCCCTGGCCCTGGCCTGCGAGGAGCTGGAGCGGGTGGACAGCTCCGCCCGCGTCATCATGTCCGTGCACGTGGGGCTGAACAGCCTGGCCCTCCTGCAGTGGGGCAGCGAAGCGCAGAAGCAGCGCTACCTGGCGCCCCAGGCGCGGGGCGAGCAGATCGCCGCCTTCGGGCTGAGCGAACCGGGCGCCGGCTCCGACGTGGCCGCGCTCAGCGCCACGGCCCGTCCGGATGGCGACCACTACGTCCTCAACGGCGAGAAGATGTGGATCAGCCTGGCCGACGTGGCCGACAACTTCCTGTTCTTCGCCAAGACCGACCCGCGGGCCAGGCCCGCCCACCGCGGCATCAGCGCCTTCATCGTCGAGCGGGGCTTCGCCGGCGTGACCACGGGCAGCATTCACGGCAAGCTGGGCGTGCGCGCCGGCGACACCGGCTGGATCCATTGCCAGGACGTGCGCGTGCCCGCCGGTAACCTGCTGGGCCGCGAGGGCGAAGGGTTCAAGATCGCCATGAGCGCTCTGGACAGCGGGCGCTTCACCGTGGCTGCCGGCGCCGTGGGGCTGATCCGGGCCTGCCTGGAGGCTTCCCTGTACTACGCCCGCCAGCGCCAGGCCTTCGGCGTGGACATCGGCCGCCACCAGTTGGTCAAGCGCATGATCGGGCTGATGATACAGCGCGAGCAGGCCGCGCGGCTGCTGGTCTACCGCGCCGGCTGGATGAAGAACCAGGGCCAACGCAACACGCGGGAGACCTCGCTGGCCAAGTGGACCGCCTGTGACGCGGCCTTCGAGTCAGCTTCCGACGCCGTGCAAATCCACGGCGCTTATGGCTACTCGGATGAGTACGACGTGGAGCGCTACCTGCGCAACGCCAAGGGCGCGGTGATCTACGAGGGCACGCGGGAAGTACACGTGCTCATGCAAGCCGACTACGCGCTGGGCTACCGCAGCGACAAGCCGCTGCGCTGTGAGTTGCCAGCGTACGACGCCGAATACTGGCAAGCAGAAGCTGGTAATTGGTAAATTGGTACATCGGTAAATTGGTAGATTGGTGCAGGAGCTGCTCGTCTGTGTACCAGTTTACTAATTTACCAGTTTACCAATTTCCCAATCTACCAGCCTACCAGCCTACCAATCTACCAACACCAGAAGGGAGGAACACCATTGCACGCTATCGTTTGTCTCAAACAAGTGCCGGACACGGCGGAGCTGCCCAAGGTGGAGCCCGCCGACGTCACTGAAGGCACGCTCAAAGTCACCCGGGTGGTCAACCCCTGGGACGAATACGCCATCGAAGAGGCGCTGCTGCTGAAGGAAGCCCACGGCGGCAAGGTCACCGCGCTCAGCCTGGGGCCTGCGGAGGCCACGGAAGCGCTCAAAGCCGCCGTGGCCATGGGCTCCGACGAGGCCGTTCTGCTGTCGGATGCCGCTTTTGGCGACGGCGACGCCTGGACCATCGGCTACACGCTGGCTCAGGCCATCAGCCAGATCGGCGAGTACGATCTCGTCCTCGCCGGCCGGGAATCGGTGGACGGCAACAGCGGGCTGACCGCCGCGGCTGCTGCCCGCTACCTCGGCGTCCCCCTGCTCACCTACGTGATCAAGATCCGGGAAGTGGACTTCGCCGCCGCCACCATCACCGTGGAGCGGCTGGTGGAAGAGGGACTGGAGGTGGTGACCGCGCCGCTGCCGGCGGTGGTGGCCGTCATCAAGGGCATCAACGAGCCTCGCTATCCCAGCTTCCGCGGCATCCGCACCGCCGCCCGCATGGAGATTCCCGTCTGGGGCATGGGCGACATCGCCGGACTGGACGCCGACAAGGCCAGCGAAGCGGCCGCCGCCGTGCGCTGGAGCAACGTCCGCAAGCCGCCCGCCCGCGCCGCCCAGTGCGAGATCATCGTCGCGGACAGCGTCGCCGAGCAAGCCAGCATCCTCGCCGACCGGATGCTGGCAAGCAGAAGCCGGTAGCCGGTAAATTGGTACATTGGTAGATTAGGGCGCTGCCTGTCTGGATGCCAATTTCCCAGTTTCCCAATTTCCCAGTTT
>JACNHM010000561.1 GCA_014383605.1 Chloroflexota bacterium | reverse complement strand
CAAAGCTCAAAGGGCCGCTCCCTGCTGATGGGGGCGGCCCTTTTTTCAACAAACAACACTACAGCGGATTAAGAAAGGCTTGTCCTGAGCTTGTCGAAGGGAACGGATTTCCTTGCTCCCGATTCGTTCTATTCTAAATCCGTTGTAGTGAGGACACGCAAGAACTCCGCGCACCTGGCAGGAGCATCGCCAACGAAGCTGACAGCATCAAGAAGCTCCCTCACCATTTCGGCAGACAGGAAAGCGACAAGTGCGCTATCACTGCTCAGCGTCTCTATCAGGGGGTTCTCGCCGCCCCTTTGAATGGCATCCCAGGCAGCCATGGCGTGCTGGCGGATGCGCTCGTGCATCTCCTGGCGGTCGGCGCCGGCCTTGACCAGCTCCATGAGCAGCGTCTCGGTGGCAGCGAAGACGCCGTAAGTAGTCAAATTGCGCTCGACGCTTTCCCTGTGAACAACCAGGCCCGTGACAATGCGCCTGGCGGAGATGAGCATCTCGTCCAAAGCCAGAAAGGCATCGGGGAGGATCACCCTGCGGTTGGCTGAGTCGTCCAGGGTGCGCTCCAGGAGGGAGAAGGCTGCGTTGTCCCAGGCCACCTTGGGCAGGGTGCTGAGGTAACGCGCCAGAGAGCAGATCTTCTCGGCGGTGACAGGATTGCGCTTGAAGGGCATGGCGGTGGAGCCCACTTGCCTGGCTCCAAACGGCTCGCTCAACTCCCCGAAGGGTGCAGCGTGCAGCACTCGCAGGTCGAAGGCGAACCTGTGCAGCGATTGGGCTATGGAGGCCAAAGTGGTAAGGACGAGGAAGTCCTGCTTGCGGGCGTACACCTGAGTAGATACGGGCATGACCTCCAGCCCTAGCTTTTCCATGACCAATCGCTCTAGCTCAGCCGAGCTCATCCCGCTGCCCTGGAGCAACTGAGCATAAGAGGACGAAGTTCCCACCGCGCCCTTCAGCCCCTTGGCCTTGAGGTTTTGCATCAAGTTGTCCAAACTCTGCAGGTCAATGAGCAAGTCCTGGGCGTACTGACAGAGGCGGTAGCCCAAGGTAGTAGGCTCAGCGGGCTGGAGGTGGGTGTAGCCCATAGTAGGCAGATGCTGATAGCGCTCGATCTGGGTGGCGAAATCTTCGAGAAGACCCACCAGGCGCTGGCGGACCAGGTGTAGGGACTCCTTGATGCGGAGAATGTCGGCGTTATCCTCTACGTCCGCGCTGGTGGCCCCCAGGTGGATCTTGCCCCCGCCTATCGAGCACTGCTCAGCGTAGGCCCTTATCTCGGCCATCTTATCGTGGCCTATCTCCGCCTCGATCTCCAGGGAGCGGGCGATGTCCACCTCGTCCTGGTGAGCCCTCAGGTCATCCAGCTCCGCCTCACTGACCAGCCCAGCCTCGCGCTCCGCTTCAGCCAGCGCCACCCAGATCCGTCGCCACAGCCGCCGTTTGTGCTCCTCGGACCAGAGCCTCCGCATCTCCTGACTGCCGTAACGCCAGGTGAAGGGGGAAAGGAAAGTGTTATGGCTGTAAGTTTCTTGCTGCATCGTTCTACTCCCTTCTCTTCGGCAGCGAGAGCTATAACAGCAATGTCTGCACAACGGCATCGGGTAGACCCTGGGAGGATTCTTCCTGATCCGGGGCATTTGCCAAAAGGCCTACCAGCCGACCTGCTTTCTCCCGCAATGCCTGGAAGCGGCCCCTGAGGGCTTCTCGCGATTTCGCCTGCACCGTGGTGTAAAACCGGTCCGTGGGGCTAGGCCGCAGGCCATCCACGTTGACCAGCCTGAACAACGGCGCGAAGGGGTACCCGTGACGCTTGAGGCCGGTGACCGCTTCCTCGGTGAAGGCCACGGGCAATGCTTCTTCCGCGAACAGTTCGAGTTGCTGTCCCATGGCCAGCTCTGTCAGCGCTGCCTGTAGCAGCATCTGGCGTGCCTGCTCTTCCAGCACCAGGCGCTCCGCTCGCTGCCGGGCGGCGATCACTTGCGCCTGTTGCTGTAATACTGTCTCGACCTCTCGCCGGAAGTCGGCGCGCGCTGCGGCCATTGTTTCTTCTGACCAATGCGCACCTGGCTGCTCAGCATAGAGTACTTCTAGATCCGCCAGACGCTCGATTCGCTGTGGACTCTCCCCGGCATCGAGAGTGTAGTAGGCGCAGAGGGGCAACGGGCCTTCCGTTGAGCAGCGTAGTACGCGCCCATCAGAGACCGGGGCCGGCTCGTCCACAGCCTCCAGCAGCGCCGTCAGCAACTCGCTCCCGTACGTCAGCAACCGCAAGGTGTTGGGGTGGGCATCAAACAGGGCCGCGTCGAAGGTCGCGGCTATTTCGCCCTCGTTGGTGGTTTCGGTACTCCTTCGGCTACTCAACCCAAGCCGCAGCCAGTAGGCCCGCTTGAATTCAGGATGTGGCTGGAAACGGGCCGCCAGGGGGGAGGCCTGCGTGAGTACCCGCTCCAGGTCACTCAGAGTGACGGGCGAAGCGGATTCCAGCAACGGCTCGCCAGCAACCAGGTACTGGTCCAAATCAAGGCCCCCGGCCTGCTGGGTGTCTGACTCCTGTCGCAGTCGGTCCAATTCTCTCGTCAACACCTGCTCGCGTTCAGCCCCCGGCGCCATAGCTACTGCCTGGATAGCCTGTCCCATCCGGGCCAAGATCGGCTGCAACTCACCGACGACATCCTCGAACCAACCGATCCGATCCTCCAGTGCCCGGTAGATTTTGGCTTCTACGGTGTCCTCGTAGAAATAGTGGCGGATCCAGACCCTCTTGTGCACCTGGCCGATGCGGTCAATACGGCCGATCCGCTGCTCGACCCGCATAGGGTTCCAGGGCATATCATAGTTGATCAACACACCACAGGTTTGCAGGTTCAACCCCTCGCTGGCCGCCGCGGTGCCAAGCAGAATCTTGATCGCTTCGCCCTTTCGGAAGGCATTCTTGATGTTCTCTTTCGTCGTCGACACCCAGGCAATGCCATTCCAGACCTCGCCACCCCGTCCGCTGTAGCAGGCCACCTGGCTGCCGTAGACCTGTCGCAGTTGCTCGCGCAGGAAGTCCATGGTGTCGGTATACTGGGTGAAGACAAGGACTGTCTCCCGCTGTTTGAAGATCTCGTCCAAATCGGCCAACAACTGCTCTACTTTGGAATCGGCGCCACTGAGTCGGCTGAGTTCAGCGAGGAAATCCTCGACGTACTCGATCTCATCTCGAAAGCGAGAGCGTTCTTCCTCATCCAGCAGTTCAGTGACATCAATGCGCAGGTCTTCCTGCTCCAGATCGTCATCGTCCAGGCCCATAGCGCCGCCCCGTAGGAACTCCAGGCGGCGCTCCAGGCTGCGGCGCACGGCGTAGAAGCTGCTGGTCAACCGACGGCGGTAGACGGTCATAACGAACCCCAGTCCCTTACGCTCCGCTTCATACTTGCGGTAGAACTGAGTGATGTACTCCTCAATGCGATGATAGAGATCCTGCTCCTCGGCGCGCATCGGGATCCAGACCGGTGTGGGATCGCGATGAGGCACGTTGGCCTTGAGAATTCCCCGCCTGACGTACTCCCGAAGCAGGTGACGGGTGCTGCGGAAGAGATAGCGACGCAACGGCGTGTGCCGGCGAGCCATTTCCGCCGCCAGAACACGAGCCTGGGGAGACAGATGCTTGAGCCTAGATCCACGCTTCCCAGTTGAGACCAGCATCATGAGCTGCTGCCAATCCACCAGACCCAGTTGAGCCTCGGCCTGGCTGGCAAAGGCCGGGTCAAGTGCCCCGCCCGTATCCAGGAAGTCGCGCACCATGCCGAAGACAAAGTCCCAATCCGCATCATCGAAAGGCCGGCGCAGTTCCTGGAAGAAACCCAGAAAGTTGTCTTCGTCAGCGCCCCAGCGACCACCCAGACCAAGCACCCGCAGCAGATCCCACACCTCCACGGGATGGATCTGCATGGGCGTGGCGGTCATCAGGAGCAAGCCCAGCGTGCGATCTTTCAGTCCAGGCTGCCCGTCCCGCCCCATCAGCAGCTCCAGCAGGCGGTTGGGCCGGTAGCGTGGCGCCAGAAAATCCTTGCGACGGGCGTGGTGCGCCTCGTCCACGATGACCAGATCCCACGGGCGGGCCGCCAACAGATCCGGCTGGCGCTCTCGCCGTTTGGCCAGTTGGCTGGAGGCGATGAAGACGTCTTCAGCGTCCCAGGGGTTGGAAACATCCGGCGTATGCTCCTGATCGAACACATCGCGGAAGGTGTGGCCGTCGAAGAAGGGGATGTTGAGGGCGAACTTCTCGTACAACTCCTCCTGCCACTGGCGGCAGACGGACTTGGGCGCCAGGATGAGGCAGCGGCGGACGTGGCCCGACAGGATGAGCTGGCGCAGCACCAGCCCGGCCTCGATGGTCTTGCCCAGGCCGACCTCATCGCACAACAAGAACCGCTCTGGGAAGCGGGCGACGATGGTATCGGCAATGCGGGCCTGGTGGGGCCAGGTGGTCACGACACTGGTGGCCGCGCCCAGCCAGCGGGCGTTGAGGAGGTATGGGGCGTCGCGCAAAAACTGGAAGATGACGCGCTCTCGCTGCACTTCGGGGACGTAAACGCCTGGGACTTCGATCACCCTGGGCTTAAGCTCGCGCTCCAGCGGATCGCGGGTAGGAGCCGTGGCCGGGCGATAGCGGAGCAACTGCTGCCGCGCTGCCTCGGGCACATCCAGCGCGATCCAGTCCAGCTCCTGGCCATTCCACAGGCGCTCGAACCGGTAGCGCACCTGGGCCAGGTAGGGGGCGGTCGTGTCCCAGGAACGAAAGACCATGAACTGCTCATAGTTGAGCTTCCAGGCCGCAGCCGACTCATTCACGCTGCCGCTGAAGGCAATCTGGTCGCCGTAGCGGTCGGTGAAGAGGCCCTCTTTGGGATGGAAGTAGTCCTGGGCCTGGGATGCGGGGAGGGGGCGGCCGTCTGGCCCTTTGGGGAGCACGACCCGGATCTGGAGCCTGCCCACCGCGACCATCCAGGCCAGCACCTCCAGGCGGCGCTGCATGACCTCTTCCTCTGGCTCGCTGAGGGCAACGATGAGTCGCTCGGCCACCACGTCACTCAACATCTGTCCTCGCTCGATGGCACGGACATCGGCCTCGCTCAATTGGGCGCCCACCAACAGGCGCATCGTGCCGCCCTGGGCGATGAGTCGGGCCACGCCAGCAGCCGCCACCGCCAGCGCGCTGCTGCTGAAAAAGCCAGCCGTGCGGTCGTAGCGCAGGCTGCACGACAGGGCCGGGATGTAGAAGTCATGCAAGCGGTCATCGGCCGGGCCGTAGGAAAGTTGGAAGGGATGAGCACGCAGTCTTGTTATGTGCATTTCAG
>JACNHM010000198.1 GCA_014383605.1 Chloroflexota bacterium | reverse complement strand
CGCTGTGGGAGTCGGCGTGCTGGTGGCCGTAGGCGTGCTGGTCGGCGTGGACGTGAAAGTGTCGGTCTCTGTGGGCGTCGGCGTGCTGGTTGGCGAGGGCGTCGGCGTGCTGGTGGCTGTAGGCGTGCTGGTCGGCGTGGCGACAGCCGCGCTCCAGCCCTTTAAGATGAAGGGCAGGTAGATCCAGTGGGCCGGCGCTGCCGGCGTCTCTGTGGGCGTGGACGTGGGCGAGGGCAGACACGGGCAGGTCGCCGTGGGTGTAGGCGATGGCTCGCCTATGCTGGTCGGTGTGGGCGAGACCGTAGGCGTGCTGGTCGGCGTCGCTGTGGGTGTGGGTGTAGGCGATGGCTCGCCTGTGCTGGTCGGCGTCGGCGTGGCAAGGCCACCCACCGTGTAGGTCACCACCAGCCGCGGGCGCAGGCTGGCCATGTTGTGGTTGCGGCTGTAGAAGTAATGGTAGGTGTAGTCGCCGCTGCGCGGGCGCAGCAGCAGGCCGCGGTTGGGCCCCCCCTGCTCGATCCAGGCCCGCACAGCGGCCGTGGCGTCCAGTGGCATCCACCCGTTGCCCATCCCCGCCGGCAGCGTGATCTGGCCCACGATGGTGCTGTCGAAATCGCCGCCCGGCGTCGTCCAGGCCGTGCCGGGGCTGGCCAGCGTCCAGGTGGCGCCGTCGGGCACGTAGCCGGGGCCAGGCCAGAAGTCGGAGCCGCTTCCCTCGGCCCACGCGCCGGTCAACCGCTGCAGGGTGAGCTCCATAGCGTTTTCCGCACTCCCGTCGAAGCGGTACAGCTCCAGGCTGGCGCTGCTCACCATGATGTCCGGGGGAAGGGCCGAGAGATCCCAGCGCAGCAGGCTGCGGCGGTGCTCCTCGCCCTCGCCGAAGAAGGTCTCCAGATGCTCCGTGCCGCCCAGATTGACGTTGGCCTCCACGTCGTTGGCCAGGATCACGTCCGTCGTGCCAGCGTAGGAGTCATCGGGGCTGACGCCGTCCTGAAAGACCGCTGTCTGTTGGCCAGGTGAGATGGTCGGTGTGGCGCTTGCTCTGGGCGTAGCCGAAGGGGTCGGCGTAGGGGTGTTCGTTGCTGTTGGCGTGGGTAGGGTCGGCGTGGTTGTGGCCGTTCTCGTTGCTGTCGGTGTAGCGCTTGCCCTGGGCGTAGCCGAAGGAGTCGGCGTGGCCGTGGCTGTGGGTGTGTTCGTTGCTGTTGGCGTGGCTGTGGCCGTTCTCGTCGCTGTTGGGGTGCTCGTGGCCGTTCTCGTCGCTGTCGGGGTGCTCGTGGCCGTTCTCGTTGCTGTCGGGGTGGTTGTGGGCACCGCGCCGGTGGCCGTCGGCGTGGGCGTCGCCCCGTCCCCTTTCCAGCGATGGTAGAAGATGTTGAGCAGGGGCACGAACTCGCCAGTGGCCTTGCGGTTGCCTGCCGGCGAAGGGTGATCGTCGCCGCCGCCGTCGGGATAGGCGGCGGTGTTGCCGCCCTGCTCGGTGATGTACTCGATGGCCCCATTGCGGTAGCGGTGATGGTTTCCCGTGTCCCAGCCCAGGTCGTTGCTGTGCCAGTTGCCGCCGTTGGAGGTGAGCACGTTGTAGAAATCCCAGACGGCCACGTTATCGTGGGGATAGCCGTCCAGCCAATCTTCTACCAGCCAGGTGTTGAAGGCCCGCGCGTTGTTGGCCCAGGTGGCCGCCTGCACGGGCGGCGCGGTGATGACCACGAAGAGCTTGTCCTGGCGCGTGGCGAAGTACTGCAGCAGGTCAATGTAGATCCCCTTGGCGTTGGCCACGGTGTGGTTGGGGTTGCCCTCGGCGGCTTCGCCCCGCAGCGGATTGCTGCTGATGGGCGGCGGGGCTTGTGCCGGGTTCCCCCGCAGGTTGGAATTGGGATAGCAGGACTTGAACAGGATGATCTCGTTCTCGCCGCCGGGGTCGGTGGACAGGCGGGAGTACCAGGAGTGCTGACCGCTCTCGGCGTACAGGGCCGCCAGAGTGGTCCCGCTGTCGGGGCCGCGAAACCACGTCCACCAGTGGCCGATGTCCGTGCTGTCGCCGATGCTATCCGGCCCCCAGCCGTAGTTGGTGTCGGAGACGAAGGCGTTGTTGTCCCGCAGGGCCAGCCCCAGGCCGCCGTTGCCGTCGTCCAGCCAGTTCTCGCCGCAGGAATGGTGGATGAAGATCAGCTTCACCGGCTGGCTGGGCGGGTTGGGGTTGTCGGCGGCCAGCCGGCGCGGCGAGGCAGCCAGGGCCGGGCCGGCGGCCAGGAACAAGGCCAGAACCAAAGCCACGGTCAAGGCCAGAGGACGTACCGTTCTGGGGAGAGCGGGTTGGGTTTTCATGTCAGTACCTCATTTGTGGCTGCCCCTTGTTGTGTCGGAGGGCGGCCGCAAGGCTCTCTCCTGTGATGTGCTTGGGTAGGGGCAACCGATTGCCCTCTCTTACCTGCTCACCTCGGCAAAAGCCTCGTCCAGGATGCGCACCGCCTCGTCCACGTCACCCTTGCCGATGTTCAGCGGCGGGGCGATGCGCATCACGTTGCCGTACAAACCGCCCTTGCCGATGAGCAGCCCCCGTCGTTTGGTGGCCTCGAAGACCTGGGCGATCTCTTTCCGCGCCGGTTCCTTGCCCTCCCGCACCAACTCCACGCCCTGCATCAGCCCCATCCCCCGCACGTCCCCCACCAGCGGATACTTCTCCTGCAGCTCTTCCAGCCGTTCCCGCAGATAGCCGCCCACGATCTGGGCGTTGCGCAGCAGGTTCTCTTCGGCGATGACCTCGATGGTGGCCAGCGCCGCGGCGCAGGAGACGGGGTTGCCGCCGAAGGTGGAGATGCTCAGCCCCCGGAAGCTGTCGGCGACTTCCGGCGTGGCCATGGTCACGCCCATCGGCGCGCCGTTGGCGATGCCCTTGGCGCAGGTGATCACCTCCGGCTCCACGCCCCAGTGTTCGATGCCGAACCACTTGCCGCCCGTGCGCCCGAAGCCGGTCTGCACCTCGTCGCAGATGAAGATGCCGCCGTACCTGCGCACGATGTCCACCACGATGCGGAAATACTCCGGCGGCGGCGTGACAAAACCGCCCACCCCCTGGATGGGCTCGGCGATTAAGGCCGCCACCCGGCCGGAGGTGGTCGTCTGGATCAGGTTCTCGATGTCGTAGGCGCAGCGCAGGTCGCAGGCCGGATAGGTCAGGCCGAAGGGACAGCGGTAGCAGTAACCGTTGTGGGCGTGCTTGATGCCCAGGATCTGCGTGCCGCCGACGCGCCAACTGGCGTGCCCGGTGAGGCTCATAGCCAGCGCCGAGCGCCCGCTGTAGCCGTGGCGCAGAGCGATCACCTCCTGCTGGTCCGTGTGCGCCTTGGCCAGCACCACCGCCGTCTCGTTGGCCTCCGTGCCGCTGTTGCTGAAAAAGCTCTTGCGCAGCCGGCCCGGCGCCATCTGCGCCAGTTTCTCGGCCAGGCTGACCATGTTGGCGTGCAGGTAGAGGGTCGAGGTGTGCGTGAGCGTCTGCACTTGCTCGCAGACCCGCGCCGTGACCTTCGGATGGCAATGGCCCACGCTGACCACCAGGATGCCGCCGAAGAAATCCAGGTACTTCTTGCCGTCTACCCCGTAGAGGTGCTGCCCCTCTCCTCTTTCGAAAGCCAGCGGCTCCTCGTAATAGGTGATAACGCTGGGGAAAACGTACTCTTGCTGTTTGTTGAGAATCTCTTTCAGATCCATGGCATACCCTTTCCGTATTTCCGTAGTTCCCTGACTCGGACAAACCAGACCCCAGAAGCACACCACTGATGGCACAGATGCCACTTCACCCTGCTCGGCCTGGAAGGAGGATTCTCCCCTTCCCCCCTGCTCCTGTGCTCCCCTGCTCCTGTGCTCCCCTGCTCCCCTGCTCCCCTGCTCCCCGCTCAGTCCGGCTGCGGCCCGCCCTGCTTCTTGATCGGCTCCCACCACAGATTGACCAGGGCAATGCCGCCCCGATGATACCACTCCACCACCACCGTGTGATAGCCGGAACCCAGCTTCCGGAATGTCCCCGTGAAGGTGTCTTGATCGTCCTTCAGCCAGTGGTCAATGACCGTGTGGCCGTCCATGGTCAACCGTGCCCCATCGCCGCCGTGGATGTGGAAGCGGTAGTCGCCGCTGTCGAAGTAGACGCTGCGCGTCCAGCGCACCGAGAAGTTATCCGCCGGCACCCGCGGGTCGGGCGAGCCCAGCCCCCAGTTGAAATTGACCTCCGGGTCATCGCGCACCAGGATCGGCGGCTCCTGCAGGTAGATGTCGTTGTAGTACTGGGCTTGCCAGTTGCGGAAGATGTCCGTGCGCTGCCACCACACAGTCACCATGGCCCCGCCCAGGTGCTCGTAGTACTCCACCTTCACCGTGTGCGGCCCGCCACCGACGCCGACGAAGTCGTTACTGCCGGAGACAGGGCCAAAGCGCCACAGGTCAATGACCGGATGGATGTCCAGCCAGACCCGCACCCCGTCGTCGGCCTTGGCGTAGAAGCGGTAGTCGCCTTGATCGAACTGCAGGCGGCGCGTCCAGCGCACCGTGAAATCGTCTGCCGGGAAGCCCGGCGCCGGGGCCTTGTCGCCCCAGTTGAAGTCCACGGCCTTGTCGTTGCGCACCAGCGGCGTGCCCTGGAATTCCAGGTTGGGGTAATACTCGCCGCGCCACTCGCTGATGACCGGTTGCGGCCGCGGCGTCGGCGTGGGCAATGGCGCCACGGCGACCACGGGCACGCTGCCCAGCGGCCCGCTGGCCTCCACCAGATCGCCGTAGACCCACAGGGCGCGTCCCGCCGGGCAGCAGATCTGCCACCAGGTGCTGGCCTGGTTGCGCCCCACGATGTCCAACACCTCGTTCTTGTAGACGCTGCTGATGCGCGGATACCCTGTATCCGGCCCCGTGCGCACGTTGGCCACGCTGGCGGTGACCACTGCCTGGGGCTTCGTCTGCGGCTGGGGCGTCGGCGTGGGGGCGGCCTCGGCGGCCATGATCTCGCTGACCACGATCTGGCGGCCGTTGAAATCGGACGCCGGGTCCTTGAGCTGGCCCCAGACCTTCACTGGCTGCCCACGCAGCGCCTCGATCTGCTGTTCCACGGCCGCCGTCTCGCCGCTGATGCCGTACAACTCGCCGTCGTTGCGCACGAAGTAATCGTCGTAGGCTGGCCGCGAGTAGGCATACAACGTGCCCGTCCAGCCGTACACCGCCGTCTCACCTTGCTGCCGCGGCGCCGCGGCCACCACCCCGGACGACGCCAACACCAGCAGAAAGATCAACGTCAGGAAAGCTCTGCCTTTCATCTCCGTGGCCTCCTTTGCCGGCATTAAGGTAAAAGTGACACCTATGTGAAAATCTGGTATCATGAGCTGCCACTC
>JACNHM010000439.1:3220-5374 GCA_014383605.1 Chloroflexota bacterium | reverse complement strand
GCAATACGGTTCAGATAAGGGTTCTGAGGCAGTTGTACTGCCGTCGTCGGGAGTGCAACTCCCTCTTAACTCTCTTAACTAAACCGTATTGGGCTTAAACGGCAAAGGCCTGCCGAGGCGAGGAGTATCCACGTTCGTTCTCGGACGTTGGTAAACCCTTGCATCGGTAGGCAAGGGTTTTTTGCATGGGGGCATGGTGCCAGATGGCACGACAACATGCGCCGCTAGACAGAAGGAGGTGAACCATTTGGCCATTTCAAAAGAGAAGAAAGAGAAGCTTGTTGCCGAGTATGCCGACAGACTGGCGCGAAGTGAGGCTGTGATCTTTGCCGACTATCGCGGGTTATCGGTGAAGAACATGGAGAAACTGCGCAGGCAGTTGTGGGATTCGGAGAGCGTTTTTCAGGTCATCAAAAACACGCTGCTGAGGCGCGCTCTGCAGGATGCCGGGCTGTCCGTGCCAGAAGAGGCCCTGGTCGGGCCCACGGCTGTTGGTTACTGTTTTGAAGACGTAGCCACTGTCGTCAAGACGCTGGCCGACTTCGCCAAGGATACAGGGATACTGACCTTCAAGGGAGGGGTGCTGGGCACCAAGTTCATCGCTGCAGAGGACGTCGAAGCACTGGCCCATTTGCCGTCTCGAGAAGAGCTGCTGGCCCGCGTGGTGGGTGGCGTCCAGGCTCCCATCCGCGGCCTGGTCAACGTGCTCGCCGGCACCATCCGCGGTCTGGTCAACGTGCTTCAGGCCCGCGCCGATCAGTTGGGCAGTGCGACAAGCTGAGAGAGCACCATTGTCTCGCATACAACTATCATCAACATAACCAGGAGGAACCTACCCATGACAAAAGAAGAGATCATCGCCGCCATCGAGCAGATGACGGTACTGGAGCTTTCGGACCTAGTCAAGGCCTTGGAGGAGAAGTTCGGCGTCAGCGCCGCTGCCCCCATGATGGCCGCGGGCATGATGCCAGGTGTCGCTGCCGCTTTGGTCGAGGAAGAGGAAGAGAAGATCGAATGGGACGTCGAACTCAAA
Source organism: Chloroflexota bacterium (assembly GCA_014383605.1). The sequence continues at coordinate 4,341 of JACNHM010000439.1, read as the reverse complement.
GACTTCGGCGCCAAGAAGATCCAGGTCATCAAGGCTGTGCGCGCCGTCACCGATCTGGGCCTCAAGGAGGCCAAGGAGTTGGTGGAAGGCGCACCGGTCACCTTGCTCACGGCAGTTTCCAAGGAAGTCGCCGAGGATGCCAAGGCGAAGCTGGAAACCGAAGGCGCTACGGTTGAGCTGAAGTAGCCCCTCTCACCTTCCGCGGCAGGCCGTCGCAAGATGGCTTCCATGCATGCGCAAAAGCCACCCGCTGGACGTCCCATGTCCAGTTGGTGGCTTTTGTGTCTGTTGGTCGCGTGGTCAGATGGCCGCTTGGTCACGTATTCGCGCCACGGGCGGCAGCCGCCGCTTGAACTCGGTACGGCGCACGATCTCCAGCACTCGCTCCACGAAGGCACGCTCGAAGCCCGCGGCCACTACTTCCTCAGGGCTGGCCCCTTCGTCGAACAGCAGGTAAAGCACCTGATCCACGGCGGCGTAGGTGAAGCCCAGTTCCCCCTCGTCGGTCTGGCCGGGCCAGAGGTCGGCCGAAGGCGGTTTTTCGATGATCTGCCGCGGCACGCCCAGCGCGGCGGCAAGCTGCCGCAACTGCGTTTTGTACAGATCGCCGATGGGGTTGAAGGCACAGGCGGCGTCACCGTAAAGGGTGGTGTACCCCAGCAGCGCCTCTGTCCTGTTGCCGGTGCCGATGACCAGGCCATTCCAGGCCGCCGACTGGTCGTAGAGCACGATCATGCGCACGCGGGCCATGACGTTGCCCCGCCGCACAGCGTCCATGTCGGGAAAGCGCTGGAACAGGGGCTCGACCATGGGGGTGATGTCCACCGTGTCACTGGGGATGCCCAGCAGGTCAATGACCGCCTGGGCGTCGGTCAGCGTGTCGGGGCCGGAGGTGCGGTAGGGCATCCGCAGCGCCAGCACGTTCTCAGCGCCCAGCGCCTCCACCGTCAGAAAGCAAGAGGTGGCGGAGTCCACTCCGCCGGAAAGGCCGATGACCGCTCGCTGAAAGCCCGCTTTGCCCATCTGCTGGCGGATGAAGTCCACGATGAGACCGCGCACGCCGTCGGTGTCAATGCGTAAGCGTTCGCTGATGTCAGGCATGCTTCCGTTTGCGGATTGCG
>JACNHM010000439.1:0-3157 GCA_014383605.1 Chloroflexota bacterium | reverse complement strand
ATTGCGGATGTGTTAACAGGCAAAGGTTTGGTGATGTCGGGCATGAATGTTCCTCCAAACGAACCAGGGTGACATGGGACTAGAAAGCAAACACGAAGACCAAGTCGTTCACGTTGGTGTTCGTGGGGCCGGTGAAGATGAGGTCTCCCAGGGCGGCGAAGAAGGGGTAGGCGTCGTTGTTGGCCAGATGGGCAGCGGGGTCGAGCCCCAGTGCTCGCGCCCTGGAGATGGTGGAGCCGGTGGCCACCGCACCGGCGGCGTCGGTGGGGCCGTCGGTGCCGTCGGTGGCCAGGCTGATCACCATCGTGCGCTCCCAGCCATCGAGGGCCCGCGCCGCGGCCAGGGTCAGCTCCTGGTTGCGCCCGCCCTTGCCCTGCCCGCGCACGGTGACCGTGGTTTCGCCCCCCAGGAGGAGGCAAGCGGGCGGAGCCAGCACCGTGCCGCTGTCGGCCATCTCCTTGGCCAGCGCCGCGCACACCTTGGCCACTTCCCGCGCCTCGCCTTCGGCGTAGGTGGTGAGGATCTGCGAGCGGAAGCCGAGCAGTTCCGCCTCTGCCTGCGCGGCGCGGGCGGCGATGCGGTTGTCGCCGATGACCACGTTCTGCACCCGCCGGAAGCAGGGGGCGCCCGGCTTGGGCGTCTCGGCGATCTCCCCGGCCAGGCCCCGCCGCAGACGGGCGGTGATGCTGGGCGGCACCTTTTCCACAATGCCGTAACGCTCCAGCACGGTGTAAGCGTCGGCGAAGGTGGTGGGGTCGGGCACGGTGGGGCCGGAGGCGATGGTGTCCAGGGGGCTGCCCACCACGTCGGAGAGGATGAGGCAGACGAGGGCCGCTGGCGCCGCGCGGCGGGCAAGCTGTCCCCCCTTGAGTTGGGAACAGTGCTTGCGCACGGCGTTGAACTCGTTGATCGTCGCCCCGCTGCGCAGCAGCACGCCGGTGAGGGCTTGCAGATCGTCCAGGGTGATGCCCGGGGCCGGCAGCGGCAGCAGCGCCGAGCCGCCGCCGGAGATGAGGCAGATGACCAGGTCTCGCTCGGTCAGCCCGTCGAGCAAATCGAGGATACGCCGCGCTCCTGCCAGGCCGGCGGCGTCGGGCACGGGATGACCAGCCTCGACGATGTCCAAAACAGTGGATATGGTTCCTGGCCGGTCTCCTGACCGACCAGCCGTCGGGCCAGGAGACCCGACGGGATCCGGTTGTTCTGTTTTCAGAGCAGGCGGAAGCGATAGGTGATGCGAGCCAAAGGTGACCTGCCAGCGGGTGGCGGTGTGGCCGTGCTTCACGTTGATCAGACCGGCCGTCAAGCGGTCGCCCAGCAGGTCGGCAATAGCCAGGGCCATGGGGCTGCCGGCCTTGCCGCCGCCGACGACGAAGACCCGCTCACGGGTGTCCAGGTCGTATGACCGCTCGCCAACGTGCAGCCACTTTCCTTCACGGCGCACGTGGCGACGAAGCGCCTGCTCGGGGTCCACGGCGTTCAGCGCCGCGGTCATGATCTTCGTCGCCCGCTGCCGCCAACGGCATTCATTGTCCATAATCTTCCCATCTTTCCCCACTGCTGAGGCAGGTGGTCAGCGGAAAAGCGAAAGCAACAGAAGGCTTGCGCCTCAAGCTCAAAGTTCAAGGCTCAAAACTCACACGATTGGAGAGGTTTTGGATTTTGAGCTTTGGATTTTGGATTCTGTCCCTCCGCTCCCCCCGCTGGCTGCTATAAGCCAGCAGGTTCCAATGCCTTCTTGACCGCTTCGTCGGGGGTTGCCTGGCCGGTCAGCACGTCGCTCACAGCCCGCTGGAGCCGCGCGGCGGTATCCATGTAACTGGAGCCGCCGGGGCGGTAAGCTGCCGATTCGAGTTGCCAGCGCAAAAAGATATGATACTCATCCCCGGTTCCCCAGACATCGAGGGCCGAACGGCGCGCGGGCAAGCGGCCAGCCGCCTGCGTCCAGGCCGCGTTATGCTCAGGGGCCAGCAGCCATTCGATGAACTGCGCGGCCGCCGCCTGCCGGGCCGGGTCTGTGGTGACAACGGCCAGCGCCCAGCCGCGCGTCACTGTTACTACCCGCCCATCCCTGGAAGGCAGGGGGGCGAAGCCGGTATCTTTGAGAGATGCGCGCTCGGCCAGATAGCGGCTGGCCATCGCATTGGACATCGCCGCCGCGCCGGAAACATAGGCCGGCCAACAGGCCTCTACGCTGTCAAAGGTCAACACCTGAGAGGGGATCACTTCCCGCAGTAGCCCCTGCCGGTAAAAGTTCAGCAACTCCCGCAGGGGCGGCTCTTCCAACACCAACTGGTGCGTGGTGGGATCAATCTTCCCGCCCGCACTCAGGTACTGGATCAGCGTGGCGTCGTTGACCACCCCCTCGCGGCCGGTGGCAGGAAAGATGTACTTGGTCCTGCCGGCCAGCAGTTCGACCCAGGTACTGGGCGGTTGCGGCACCCCAGTGGTGCGATACACCAAATGCTGCAGATCGGCCTGGAACTGCACCGCGTACCATTGTTTGCCAAACTGGCCAACGCCGACAGCAAAGGGGAAAAGATCGTTGCGCAGGTCAGAGGACAACAAGCCATCCAGGGGCTGCAGCAACTCGTACTGCACAGCCGCAGGCAATTCGTTGGTGTCAATGGCCACCAGATCGGGGAGAACGCTGGGGGCAGCAGCGCGGGCCGTGCGCAAGAAGTCGAGAATCCCCCCCTTGCCGTAAGGTGCTTTGAGGACAGGCCGTACGCCGATGTCCGGATAGGCGACTACGAAGCTGGCTATCTGCTCGGTCAGGATCTCACCGCTGAGACCGCTGGCCGCCGCCGAGAAGGACTCCGGCGTCCACCAGGTCAGGGTAATGCCAGCCGAAGAAACGGGGACAGTCGCCGGCGGAGGCCCAGCAGCGCTGGCCGTCGCCGGAACAGATGATTCTTGCGGTGGGGGCGATGTAGAAGGGGAAGGAACAGGGGGCGCAAACGGCTGCTGACAGGCGGCCAGCAGCAGGCCACACAGTCCCACCATCACAACCAGGGCGATGAGCCACACGTTACGTGCATAGACATTCTCGTTCACGTTCCCTCCTCGTTTCAGAGCCGTGCGCTGCCGATGTGGGGCCGCGGCCTTGCGCCTGCCGATTATAGCACAACTTGGCCGGGCCTGGAAAACTGTCGCC
>JACNHM010000423.1 GCA_014383605.1 Chloroflexota bacterium | reverse complement strand
ATTCGGCGATGGGGATGCGCCAGGGCTTGCCCACGAGACGGGCGTTGGGGAAGAGTAAGCATCGTGCGACACGATCTCGCGCCGAATGCCGGCCTGGGCATCCCAACGTCAACGACACATTCCGTCTGCCGATCGATGCCATCCTGGGTAGGTCCCGCTGCGGGCTTCATATGCTCAGCCTTTCGCTCTCCTCGTCCGGCTCCCACCAGTCCACCGTCTGGTCCGTCACCACTCGGTAGTCCACGCCCAGTTCGCGGAAGTGGGCTTTGGCAGCCTTGACCTTACGTTTCTCGTGGGCGAACTGGAGCTGGCGGGGATCCTCGGCGCCTTTGGTCTCGCGCACGAGCTGCAGGAGTAGCCTCCGTCGGTCATCACTCCAGCGCAAGATGCCCCAGTCAGGGTTATAGCTTCCCACGATCCTTGGCAGCGGGATCTGGAATTTCGGTGGAAACTTGAAATAGCAGACGACCTTGTCGTCGGGACAGAGACGGCCTTGCACGAAGCTGCTCTCCACACCCGAGTCTATCTGCACCTGATCGTAGAGGGAGCGATCGCCGGCAGGAATGAGTTCCTTCTGGGGGAATTCCTTCTGTTCAGGGAAAAGCTGCTCCAGGTCCGGCCTCTCGCCGCCGCCCACAACCACGAACTCCAGGTTGTCCACGATGTGGTCAGCCAGGGCGCTGCGCACGATGGTGATGAACCAGCCCACGAACCCCTCGGGGTTGCGCAAGATCATGCGTTTTTTGCGCTCGGGCAGGCCGTCGAAGATGCGGTTGACGGTGGCGCGGGTCAGGCCGGTCTCGCGTGCGGCGCGCTCCACCAGGTTGGGGACGGGATAGGTCTCCGCCGGCGCGAGCTGGGCACGCTGCAGAGGCTTCTGGCCGGCCTCGGAGTGGAAGAGAAGCGGCTTGCCCAGAGTCAGCTCCTGGCCGTTGCCGAACACGACCTTGGGCACATCGTGATCCATCTCGACGATCTTGAAGCCGCGCAGGCGCTCCTCCCTGTGGAGCTTAGAGAGATCATCCCGCACGCGGTAGGCCTGCTCCCACATGGCGCGTTGCCCCGCCGTCGAGGCGCTTTCGATCTTGATCTTCGCGCCCTGCGACGTCATGCCCTCCAGGGTCAGCCGGTACTCTGTGACGACGTACTGGCCGCGCTCCACGACGATGGTCGGTTTCAAGGAGGTCGTGTCATTGGCGAGGCGCTCGATACAGAGCTGCACCAGCGCCGGTGTGTCGATGTGGATGTCATACTGGGAGCGCTGCGACAGTCGCTGCCAGAAACTGCGGAAGAGATCCCCCTGGAAGAGCGCATCGTTGCGGCGCGCCGTGGACCCGCCGGCTCGGGTGGGCTTGGGCGGCGCGTTCTGCCCGGCCTCCTCGTATTCGGTCTGGAGCTGGCTCACGTACCGCTCGTAGCTCTCGTTGGCCACCACCGTAAGCACGTTGACGTCGGCGTCAAAGACGCGCTCGCCGCTCTGGTTGACGGCCAACCGCAGGCCGCGGCCGATCTCCTGCCGCTTCCTCATCTCCGAGACGGTCTGATTGAGAGTGCAGATCTGGAAGACGTTGGGGTTGTCCCAGCCTTCCTTGAGCGCCGAGTGGGCAAAGATGAAGCTGACCGGCTCCCCGAAGGAGAGGAGGCGCTCCTTGTCGCGCATGATCAGTTCGAAGGCCGCCTGTTCAGCCTCGCGGTCGGCCTTCCTCTTGTCCTTCTCCTCGATGGGCGTGTCGACGGCTTCATCTCCATCAGAGCCCTTGACCTTGCGTTTGGCGAAGTAGCCGTCGCGCACCTGGAGAGCAGCGTAGCGCCCGAACCATGGGTACTTGCCCTTCAGCCGCTCGAACTCCTCGTCGAAGATGTGCTTGATGATGCCGTCGGGTGCGACATAGTTGGCCACGCGGTCGATGAAGAACAACGAGAGGACCTTGATTTCTTGTTCGCGGAGCTGCTCCTGGCGCTCCATGTGCTCCTGCAGGGTGCGCCGGATCTGCACGCGGAAGACCTCGGGGCGAGTTGGCCCGAGCTGCTCGTGCAGGCGGAGCCGTTCGCCGTTCTCGAACTCGATATAGCCCTCGCCGGCGTGGATCTCCGATACGACGTAGGCGACGTGCTCATCGCGCAGGGTCTTGGCCTGCAGGTCCTCGCCCTGGTAGAGGGTCACATCGCCCTGGCGTGTCCGGCCGCGGTGCGTCACGTAGGTGCGCAGGCGCGCCCGGATGCGCCCGCCCACGCGCTCGATCTGCTCCAAGGTCAGGTAAGGCTGGTTCAGGCTCTCCCGCTCAGTGACGCCGTCGACCTGGATCTTCTTGACCAGGTTGCGCAGGTAGGCATCGAAGGGCGTCAGCCGGTAAACCAGGTTGGGCGTGGTGCGGTGCGTGGCCGAGTAGCGCAGGGCGAAAAGCGGATGCAGGGTGCGCAAGGCTGCCGTCGAGCGCTCGCTTTCCATGTTCTGCGGCTCATCCAGGATCAGGATGGGGCGCGTGTCCTGGATGTACTGGTAGGGCAACCGCTCGCCTGGCAGGCTCTCGGAGGCGCGATACACAGTGTTGATCCGGCTGTTGAACGAGGCCATGGTCATCACCATCACTTCGACGAAGGTCGAGCTGGCGAAAGCGCGCAGTTGGCTCAGCCGGCTGCCATCGTAGCGGATCAGGTTGATGGTCTCGTTGTTGTAGAGGGCGGCGAAGTGGCCCTTGGTGATCTGGAAGCTCTTGGCGACCCCCTCGTAGATGGCGATGCTGGGCACGACAACGATGAACTTGCGGAAGCCGTAGCGCCGGCGCAGCTCGTGGATGGTCCGCAGGTAGACGTAGGTCTTGCCGGTGCCGGTCTCCATCTCGACGGTGAAGCTGGGGTAGCGCCAGGTGTCGTTGCCGGCCCCCTCCAGCACCATCCCCTCGTCCACGTCAAGCTGCGGCAAGAGCCGCTCCTGGCCGATGGCGTTGCGCTCCTGGACGCGCAGCAGGTTCTCGTAGATGGTGGTCTCTTCCAGGTTCTCGTAGCGCGGCAGGTTGGCCACGGCCTCGTCGCCCAGGGCGAACTCAGAGGTATGGCGGGGCAAGCCCTCGAAGAGATCGACGACGCTGGCGATGGCTTCGAGCTGGAAGTCCTGGTTGGGGTCGAACTTGAACTGCAAGGTCGGTGACATGCGCGGTCCTCAGAGCTGAAATGTCCAGGTGACGCTGCTGCTCTGCGCCGGGCCTTTCCGTTTGAGCAGCCGGACGCGAGCATAGGGGGCGAAGACATCCGCATCGAGCGCGCCGCAAATGTTGGGATAGCGTCCTGTCAAACCCATCTTGTGCGCGATTTCAGAAGCCCGCACCACCACTGTCTTCTCTCCGCGCCCGCGCGCCGGCTCGATGAACTCCTCTACCACATAGGAGCGGATCTGATCTCGCTGTGTCATTGGGGTAGACTTCTCTTCCCAGTCCTTGTCCTGCACGGATGGCTCAGCATAGTCCACGAGATGTGACGGGCGGGGCATCTCGGCCTTGCCCGGATTGTCTTCGCACACGCCACCCAAGAGCCGCCTCAGGTCATCGCCTCGGCGGTAGTTTGACTCAATCCCCGTGCCTGGATAGTCATACGGGACATACGTGATACCAGCGCCAGTGAAGCCTCTGGGCGGCCAGGGGGCTAGCGCTGGACGATAGGGTGTGGACAGAAGATCATGGACCCGCGCCGGCTCCAGGGCCAGGATGCATTCTTCAACGATACGTCCCAAGTGGTGGTGCTTCCACCAGGTCTTCAATCTTGTGCCATGTGGCAGCAGACCGTTCATATGAGCTTCATAGCTCCTGATGGGATGGGCTGCATCCACTACGCCATACAAAGCGGAGATAATCATGAGCTTCTTGTCTTGTGCCCGTGGGTACAGTTCTTTCACCCTCCCACTCTTGTACATATGACCCGAGTAGCGCAGATAGGCAGGGAGGTATTGTATCGGCTCACCTGAGGTTGACCCACCCAGGTCAGGACCGGGCGGCAACCCCAGGTGCCTGCCAAGCTCGCTGCGCGCTTCAAGAAGGCGACGGTAGGTCTGGCAGGGTAGGCACTTCTCTAACTCTGAAGCCTGATAGGTTGTCGTTCCCCCACCGCTCTTGGTCTTGCAGCAGGCGATCAGAATCAGGTCCATATCACGCAACGCCTTCCACCTTGGGGCAGACTTCCTCCAGCGGACAATGGCCACACATCGGGGCACCCGACGTGCACCATCTTCGACCGATCAACCACAGAGGACCATCCAGCTCTCCGGGGTAGGAGGGATTCAAGCGCCTGGCGGCTTCGATGGCCGCGTCTTCGCGGACGGTTGAGGCCACACCAAGACGAAAGAGCACCCGCCTGGTGTGCACATCGGGCTTGATGTCCATGCGGCTGCGATCCAAGTCTGAGAAGCGAATACCGTAGCCCTTTTCGATCAGCAGCACCGCCATGTTAGCAATGCCCCGCCCTACGCCGTAGACGCTCAAGAAGACCTCACGGACATCGTCGGCCCTCCTCGCCTTCCAAATGTTTGCTGCATCGCCGCCGAACTGCTCCACCACGATCCGTGTGATGTCCTGTATCGTGCGAGGCGCGGCGTCGACGTAGCGCGGTTTCTTGGGCAGTCGGCCGACGAGATCCACCAAAGCCTCCATCGGCATCTGGTGAATGCGGTGGGGGTCGAGGTGACCCAGAAGCTCCTTGATCCAGTAGGGGATGGTCCAGATCACATCGGCCCTCGTCCCCCGGTCCAGGCAGGTGGCCAGGCAGAAGGCATAGGGATTCCCTGGCACGAGGTCGGCAGCCTCGGGAACAAGGGTGGGGAACAACTCCCGAGCGTCCACCTGGCTGTTGAACGCCAGCAATCTCGCCGCAATTCGCTGTTCGTTATTCTGCATAGGCTTGTGGCCCAGTTCGAGTGGAAGCGCAAGAGCGGCCATTGGAGCCCCGCTCGCTTCGCATCAGCGCCTCAGATCACATGCACATTGCAGCGGTCGGCCAGGCGCAGTTTGGCTTCGTCGCTCAGGGCGCTGTCCAGGCACACGAAGATGTCCTGCGCGCCCAGGGCACCGGGCAGGGCTTCCACCGTCGCATCGGCCAGGGCGTCGTCCAGGCAAACGAAGAGGCGGTGCTCGCACCACTCGGACGCCACGCAGTCAACGGCATTGCCCGTGATCCCAGCCAGCCGCTCGACACGAGAATCCAGCGGGAAGCCCTCCTGCAGCATGATCTCGACGCGCAGCGCATCAGGGTCCCAGCCGTCGACCAGGGGCGACTGGAACTGGGTGAAGAGATCGGCCACGTCCTGGGTGCTCTCGCCTTCGTAGGACTGCCAGCGCCGGACCTGCGAGCGGCCCAGTTTGTAGACGCGGAAGCCGAGGTCTTCGGGCT
>JACNHM010000557.1 GCA_014383605.1 Chloroflexota bacterium | reverse complement strand
GGAGCGTATCGGGAGGCTTTGGTGCTGGTGGGAGGCTGGGCCCCCTACTTCATCCATCAGCTAGCGGCCATCCACCACCTGCCATACTTCTGCCCGTTGGTCAAGAGGGTTTAGTGTTTGCGGCGAAGGATTCCAGAGCTGACCAGAGCAACAAGAGCGAGGCTTGCGAAAAGCGGACGAAAAGGAATTAGCCGGCCAACAAGAAAGGGGCAAGGCTGGGTATCCAGTCTCGCCCCATTCTTCGATCTGACTTCAGCTTGCAGCCCTCACCACCGATAGCGCACGGTGTAGGTCAGCTCCGCCTGGCCGTCGGCGGGGACGGCCAGCCGCCACTCCACCTGCTGGGCGTCCAGCTTGCTGTGCTCACCGCTCTCCTGGGTGATCTCCCATTCCGACCAGCGGAACATGTGCTCCACCACCCGCACTTCCACGTCCTCGTCCTTGTGATTGCGCAGGGTGATGCGGTAGGTCTCCTCCAGCGCCCGCTCACCCAGCTTGTTGAAGCCCGTCTGCGTGCGCTCGCCGACGATGTCGAAGGCGTCGCCCACGTACAGCCGCACCTGTTCGTCCTTGGGCGTGTGGTCAATGGAGTCCTCGCCCACCAGCAGATGGGCGCCGTCCACGTCCTCCTTGTAGACCCGCACCGTGCCCCGCGGCAGTTCGGCGTCCACGCCATCCTCGCCCGTCTTGAACTCCAGCATCACCTGCACCTTGGTATTGCCGGCCTGGGCGCCGTAGCCCGGATCGGTGTTCGGATAGCCCCAGAAGCTCAGGCCCCTGGATCCATCGTAGACGAAGAACTTCTCCACCGGCACGCCCGCGGCGGCCACGAACTCGATCTGCTTCGTCTGCTTGTCCTTGACCGTGACCGGGCGCTGCACCTCGTACAGGTGATACTCGAAGAACGCACGTTCTTCCACCGGCGGGGTAGCCATCGCCCGCGGCATGGCGTCGTACATCATCATCTCTTTCACGACCTCCACCTGCGGCGCACGGTGAATGTCACCGGCGATGAGCTTCAGCCTGGCCTCTCTGTAGGTGGCGCCGCTGCGGTTGTCCAGCGTCACCCAGCCGTCCAGATCGAGGCTGGCCTCGTCCTGGGCCAGCAGCACCACGTAGTTGGCCGACCAGTTGATGCCGCTGGTCATGTAGGTGACCTCCGCCTGGTGCTCGCCGGCCGTCGCCGTCTCCAGCAGCCACACCAGCGTGGGCCGGGTGATCAGCCCCTCCGGCAATTCGGGGAAGCTGAACTCCTGCACGCGGCCCCGCTGCACCACCGTCACGCCGCCGTCCTGCCGCTGCAGGATGATGTCCCCGGCGCCGGAGAGCAGCGTGCCCTCGTACACCGTGCCGTCCTCGGTCACCAGCCGCATGTCCTGATCCACGTACTTCTCCAGCAGCCGCTCCGAGCCCACGACGTCGTACTCGAAGTTCTGCTCCCAGACGGCGGTGCCCTCCGCATCGGTGAGCGAGCGGAAGTGCACGCTGGTGGGGTCCATCAGCGCCGCCACGTCGCTGAAGTGGACTTCATTGAGCCCCTCGTCCAGCTCCAGGTCACGGCGCTCCTTGACCAGCGCCAGGTTCTGGTTGTAGACGGTGAGCTCGACCCCGCTTCCCGCCGCCTGCGCCGCCGGCAAAGCTACGCTGCCAGCCGTGAGGCTGTTCACGAGAAGCAATGCCAGCAGCAGACCACTAACGACCACTTTGTTTTTGCCCATTTCCTTTCCTCCTTGTCTTTGGGTAGTCTCCCCCAACCGTGTTGACACCGGTCACGACCGTACTTCTACCGCAGAGACCGCTGAGCACGCCGAGAAAACCAAAGGATCTCTGCGTGCTCCGCGTGCTCTGCGGTGAAGGAAGAAAGACCATCAACACGGAAGAGGTAGACTACCTGTCTTTGAGTTCGGCATTCGGCGTTCCCCGCCGAACTCCGAACCCCAAACCCCGAACTTGAAACCTGCAACTCCCCCCTCAGCCAGGGCTGCTTCGTAGACGCCAGACCATGGCGAAAGGTTCCGTTTTGACAGTTGCGTCCTCTTGGACTATACTGAGCGGCAGGACACAAACAGCCAGAAGCAAGACATCTTGCATTTTGCATCCTGCATCTTGCATCCTGCATCTTGCCCCCATGACAGCGGAGAAAGCGACACTCATGCACAACGAAATCCTGATGATTGATGACCCCGACCCCTGCTTATTGTACCCGAAACCGCCCTTCTGGGCAAGCTCTTCGCCGAGATGCAAGCAAAACAACTCCAGATGGCCCTGATCATTGACGAATACGGCGGCACCGCCGGCCTGGTGACGGCCGAGGAACTGGCCGAAGAGGTCATGGGGCATCTCATTGACGAATGGGTGAGCGAATCGCCGTCGGTGGAGCCGTTGCGCGAAGGGGACGAGGTCCGCTATGGCAAACTGCTCTTCACCATCACCAGGATGAAGGGACCCAAGATCGAGGAAGTGCACGTGGAGTGGGCGTGAGCCATGTGGACAAGTTCCCGCTCCTGTGCTACAATGACGCATCAGGTTTTACGGATTACGCTTTACGTTTTACGCTTTTGCGTTTTACGCATTACGCATTCGGAACCGCCTAACGGAGGTTGACACGTGCCCCAAGACATTCGCATCGAAGACATCGCTGCGCACGAAGATCAGGAAGTCACCATCAAGGGCTGGCTGTCGCTGAAAACGGGCAAAGGGAAACTGCAATTCCTGCGCGTCCGCGACGGCACCGGCGTCGTCCAGGCGGTCCTGTTCCGCAAGGACATCTCTCCGGAGGCATTCGAAAGCGCCAAACGACTGAGCCTGGAATCCTCCCTGATCGTCACGGGCACCGTGCGCGCCGACGAGCGCGCCCCCGGCACCCCCGGCGGCTACGAGATCGGGGTGACCGACCTGCAGGTCGTGCACGAGGCCGAAGAATATCCCATCGCCCCCAAGGAGCACAGCGTGGAGTTCCTGATGGACAACCGCCACCTGTGGCTGCGCTCCTCCCGCCAATGGGCCATCCTGCGCGTGCGAGCCACCGTCGTGCGCACCATTCGCGACTGGCTCGACGGGCATGGCTTCCTCAACGTGGACACCCCCATCCTCACCCCCGCCGCCTGCGAGGGCACCAGCACGTTGTTCGAGACCGACTACTTCGGCGATCCCGCCTTCCTGACCCAGAGCGGCCAGCTTTACAACGAGGCCACCATCGGGGCCTTCGGCAAGGTCTACTGCTTCGGCCCCACCTTCCGCGCCGAAAAGTCCAAAACCCGCCGCCACCTGATGGAGTTCTGGATGGTGGAGCCGGAGATGGCCTTCGCCGACCTGGAAGAGTGCATGCGCGTGCAAGAGGAATTCGTCAGCACCATCGTGCAGACCACCTTGCGGGAGCGGGCACCGGAACTGGACACGCTGGAGCGCGATACCACATCACTGCAGCGCGTGCTGCCCCCCTTCCCCCGCATCAGTTACGACGAGGCTGTGGAGATGCTGAACCAGGCCGGAGTGGAGATCACCTGGGGCGATGACTTCGGCTCGCCCCACGAGACCTACATCGCCGGGCAGTTCGACCGGCCCGTCTTCGTCCACCACTACCCCACCCAGTGCAAGGCATTTTACATGGAACCGCAGCCGGGGCGGCCGGAAGTGTGCAAGTCGGTGGACCTGTTGGCCCCCGAAGGGTACGGCGAGATCATCGGCGGCGGCGAACGCATGAGCCGCCTCGATCTGCTGGAAGAGGCCGTCCAGCGGCACGACCTGCCCCGCGAGGCCTACGAATGGTACCTCGACCTGCGGCGCTTCGGCTCCGTGCCGCACAGCGGCTTCGGCCTGGGCGTGGAGCGCACCGTGGCCTGGATCTGCGGCATCAGCCACATCCGCGAGACCATTCCCTTCCCGCGCACACTGCAGAGGATGTATCCGTGAGACAGGTCTCAGTGATCAGGTCTCAGGTATCAGCGATCAGGAAGCCTGATCCCTGAATCGTGGACACATAGACAGGCACGACGAAGCGTACCGCCGATTACGCAGGCGGTGAGATAAGAATTGCAAAGGTCAAACGGAGGCCGGGAGCATGGCTGAATTGACATTAGACCGACCCATCAGCAGTCTGACCGTGGGTGATCTGCTGGAGCTATTCCGTCGAGTGATGCGAGAGGAACAGCGCCAGGAATGCTACGTTGATGCAGAGGGCTACCTGGTCTTCGCCAGCGAAGAGGCTTACGCCGCTTACCTGGAGCAGCAAGGGGGGAAGCTCCCCAGCGAAGTGAAAGCGTACTGGGTCAACGAGTACGGCGGCAAGTGCTGCTACAGTGACTGGGAGCCCACGCCGGAGAAACGAAGAGAGCTGGACGAGATCAGGAAAGAACCCACGGTTCCGGCCGACGAAGTATGGCAGGAATTGAGAGAGTTGGGAATTGAAGTATGAGCTTCCAACTCGATTTCAAGGAAACCGCGAGACACCGACTGCGCAAGATCGCCCGAAATGCTCCTCGGCTTGCCGAGGGTATCTCCCGCAAGATCAAGTGGCTGGCGGCGAATGCCACGGTTATCAAGCACGAGTACCGAGTACATGGAAGACAGCGATGAAGCCAGCCTGCACATCGGCCAGTACCGCGTCCTTTATCTGATCGACTGGACAGCGCAGACGATCACCGTTGTAGACATTGACAAACATCAGGAAGCATACCGCCGATTGCGCAGGCGGTGAGACAGGAGAGGCAGAGGTAAATGCGGAGGTTATGAGCATGTACGAGGCAAGTCTGGCACAGATCACGACCGACGACGAGATCATTGCATCTGTCTACAATGAGCGTTTCAAGGGGTACGTGCACGTCTACAAGGATGGGCGGGTGGTCATCACCTCACCGGCCGGCATGATGACGGCAGGCTTCCAGTTGCTGGACAAACCAGACTGGCTGCGCGAGAACTACATCCGCATGTTAGTGGAGAGCGGCCTCCAAGGTGAGGCACTGCAAAACGCCTTGGCCGCCATCGAGCGCGTAGACCGACGATTGGCAGCCGGAGAGAGGGAGACGCTATACGAGGAGATGCTAATTGTCACACCAGCAGAGTTCCTGCAAACCCTGAAATCGGAGTAGAATGGGCGATGGCTTCGTTTGCCTTAGTCTTCGGTTTAGCTTTTCTCCTCACCCTGGCTCTGACGCCGCTGGCGCGCCGGGTGGGGTTACGCCTGGATCTGGCCGATCGCCCCGGCGGGCGCCGCGCCCACAAGGGGGTCATCCCCCGTCTGGGCGGCGTCGCCATGTACGCCGGCTTCATCGTCGCCGTCCTCGCCACCTTGCTGCTCCCCGCCGGATGGCTCCCCCCCCCCCTCGATCCCCACGAAACGATCCACCTCACCGGCCCCCCGCTGGGCCGCCCCTTCGTT
>JACNHM010000411.1 GCA_014383605.1 Chloroflexota bacterium | reverse complement strand
CCAGGTTGCCCGCCGCGCCGGTGACGATCACCACACGATGCGAAAAGTCAAACATCTTCGGCCTCCTTTGCGATTATACGATTAGCCCGGCACGTCGTAGGCGGGGCCAACGGTGGCCTTGAGGACGGCCCGCGCGGCCTTCACGTTGGCCCGGGAGAAGGAGGGATAGGCGTGGATGGAACCGGCGATGTCCTCCAGCTTCAGCCCGTACTCCAGGGCGTAGATCCACTCCATGATCAGGTCGCCGGCCCGCTCGGAGACGATGGTCGCGCCCAGCGGTGTGCCGTCATCTTTCCTGTAGATCACCTTGACCAGGCCGCGGGTGTCGTTGTCCGTGCGCGCCCGATCCACTTTCTCCATGGGCCATTCAATGGTCGCCACGGCGTCGTCGCCGAGCTTCTCCCGCGCCTGCGGCTCGGTGAGTCCGGCGGCAGCGACCTCAGGGTCGGTAAACGTCGTCCAGACCACCCATTGGCGCAGGCCGACCTTCGAGTCGCCGAACAGGGCGTTGCGGGCGGCGGTGCGGGCCTGGAAGCCGGCGTAGTGGGTGAACTGGAAGCTGCCGATGCAGTCGCCGGCGGCGAAGATGTGCGGCTGGGTGGTGCGCAGCGTGTCATCCACCTGGATGCCCCTGGCGGAGTAGGCCACGCCGGCCTTCTCCAGATCCATCCCCGCCACGTTAGGGCGGCGCCCGGCGACCACCAGCAGCGCATCGCCGACCACCTCGCGCTCAGCGGCGACGACGTGAATGCCCTCCTCGTCCTGCCAGGCTCGCTGGGCCCGGGCTTTGTAGCGCACGTCAATCCCTTCTTCCTCGAACACCTGGCCGATGACGCGCGAGGCGGCGGGGTCGTCGCGGGGCAGCAGCCGGTCGCGGCTGGCCAGCATGGTCACCTGCGATCCCAGGCGACGGAAGCCCTGGGCCAGCTCGCTGCCGATAGGCCCGCCGCCGAGCACCAGCAGATGCTGGGGCAGCACGTCCAGGTGCCAGACGGTCTCGTAGGTCAGGTAGCCCACGTCATTCAACCCCTCAACAGGGGGAACAAAGGGATGAGCGCCGGTGGCCAGCAGGACGTTGCGGGCCGGCAGCGTGGTGTCGCCGACGGCAATGGTGTGGGGGTCCAGAAAACGGGCCTCGCCCAGGAAAACGTCAATGCCGCTGGCGCGCAGTACTTCGGGCGTCTCCTCGGCGTAGGTCTCGGCGATGACGTGGTGCACGTGGGCCATGACCTCTTTGAGGTCCACCTGGGGTTCGGCGGGGGTCACGCCGTAGTGAGCGGCGGTGCGCATGTGATGGGCCACTTTGGCGGCCTTGAGCAGCGTCTTGCTGGGCACGCAGCCGCTCCAGGTGCAGTCGCCGCCGACACGGTGCTTTTCCACCAGGGCGACGCGTTTGCCGGCGCGGAGGCCGAAGCCCAGGGCCGACAGCCCGGCCGAGCCGCCGCCGATAACGACCAGATCGTACATCTCGCTCACACGTATCACTCCTTCCCGTTCTCCGACGATCCGAGGCGGCCATGTCTTACCCGGATCGGGCGAACGGGGTCTGCAACAACGAAAGCTGTCCCCATTATAACACAGAGGCAGCCGCTGGTCTGCGACATAAGTCCCTTTTCCCCCTGGAGTCTCGTTGATAGTCTCCCTCTTCTGTGTTGATGTGTTGATAGCTTTTCGTTTACCGCAGAGCACGCGGAGCACGCAGAGATCATCTAGTTTCCTCAGCGTTCTCGGCGGTCTCTGCGGTCCAGGAGCGACCGAAACCTGCGTCAACACAGTTGGGGGAGACTATCAGCCTCGTCTCATCCCCACACTATCTCTCCAGACGCACCCAATAGCGTTCCCCGAAAGGCGGCTCGACAGATAGTCCCAGCCGCTGGTAGAGCTGCGGCGGGATGCCGATGTCGGCCAGGGTGAGGTCGCCGGGCACGTCCCGCAGCCCGGTCTTGGGCAGGGCCAGGGTCAGCGTTCGCTCGGGGCGCACCACCAGGCCTGGCGCTTCGCCCGTGGTGGCGTCCAGCCCCGAGGGGACGTCTAGGGAAAGCACCTGCGCGGCGTGCCGGTTGCACAGGTCAATGAGCTCGGCCACCCGGCCCCGCGGCGGGCCGCTCAGGCTGTAGCCGATGAGCGCATCCACGACGATCTGGGCGCGGCGGATGGCGTCTGCGGCTTCATTGGGAACCACCGGTTGCACGCCCGCCGCCTGCAGGATGTGCAGTTGGTTGGCGGCCGCGCCGGTCAGCGCCGCCGGTTCCTTGCTGAGCACCACCCAGACGGTGACGCCGCGATTGTGCAGGTGGCGCGCACAGCAGAGGCCCCCGCCGCCGTTGCCGCCCGATCCGGCCAGCACCGTCACCTCTCCGTGCGCCCGGCCCAGCATCTCCATGACGTTCCCGGCCAGGTTGCGGCCGGCGTTCTCCATCATCTGCAGGATGGTCAGGCCGAACTCGGCCACGGCGAGGCGGTCCACCTCGCGCATCTGCGCGGCGGTCACCGCTGGCACCACGATCCCCTCTTCGGTTTGGAAGTTCATCTGATTCTCCTGATTTGGACACGGACAAACACGGACGCTGCGCATACACGGAAAATCCAAGGTATCCGTGTCATCTGCGTGAATCTGCGTCCCTCGTGATCTGCCAGGCGCGCAGGAGCTCAGCCACGCTCCATGCCTGGGCGGTGCAGCCCCGTGGTGTGAAGGGTGGGTCGCCGTCGAAGATCTCGCTGATGCTGCCCACGCCGTGGCTGGCCAGGTGGCGGATGAGCGGCTGCAGGAATGCACGGGCCCGCTGGCGGTCGCCGTAGACGCGCAGATGGGCGGCGACGAAGGGGCCGATGAGCCAGCCCCAGATGGTGCCCTGGTGATAGGCCGCGTCGCGCTGCCGCCGGTCGCCGCCGTGGTGACCGATGTACTCTGGATGATCGGGCGCAAGGCTGCGCAGGCCGTGGGAGGTGAGCAGATGACGAGCGCAGACGTCCACCACGGCGCGCTGTTGGTCAGCGTCGAGCGGGCTGTGGGGCAGCGACACGGCCAGCAGTTGGTTGGGCCGCAGCGCAGCATCGTGCCCGTCGGGGCCGTCAATGACGTCGTAGCAGTAGCCCACAGCGTCGTTCCAGAAGCGGGCGAAACCGGCGCGGGCCTGCTCCGCCAAGCCGTCGTATCGCTTGGTCGGTTGGCCCAGGCGGCGGGCGAAGTCGGCCATGCTGCGCAGCGCGTTGTACCACAGGGCGTTGATCTCCACCGGCTTGCCGCTGCGCGGCGTCACCACCCAGCCATCCACCTTGGCGTCCATCCAGGTGAGCTGCACGCCCGGCTCGCCGGCGGTGAGCAGGCCATCGGCGGGGTCCAGGTGGATGTTGTAGCGGGTGCCGCGGATGTGCCACTCGACGATTTCCTGCAGCACGGGGAAGAGGTCGCTCAGCAGCGCGTCGTCGCCGGCCGCGGCGTGGGTGGCGCGGATGGCCTCGACGTACCAGAGCGTGGCGTCCACGGTGTTGTATTCGGGCCTCTCGCCCTGGTCGGGGAAGCGGTTGGGCAGCATGCCCCGCTCCACGAAGCGGGCGAAGGTGCGCAGAATGCGCGCCGCCACGTCGTACCGACCAGTGACCAGGGTCAGGCCGGGCAGGCTGATCATGGTGTCGCGGCCCCAGTCGCCGAACCAGGGGTAGCCGGCGACGACGGTTTGCCCGCCGGGATCGTCGGGCAGGGCGCGGCGGACGATGAACTGGTCGGCGGCCAGGACGAGGTGTTCGATGGCTGTAGGGGCAACCCTTGCGGTTGCCATGGCCTGGGCCGGCGCAGGTAGGGGCGACCCTCGCGGTCGCCCAGGAGCAGGCACAAGGCGGGCAGGCGCAAGGCCTGCCCCTACGAGTAATTGGTGTTCGTACGTTTGCCGTTGGGTGTAGGCCGTTGCCCCGTCCAGGTTCGGCGTCGGCTCGGTGCTGGCGACGATGGTCAGCGATTCGCCCTCGTTCAGTGTGGCCGTGAAGAGGCCGGCGTAGAGGTTGTCGTCCGGGGCATCCAGACCGCGGTACTGTTCGACGCTCAGGAAGGTGTTGCGGTACCACTCGTGCTGAGGCGTCGCCTCGGCGCGGTCGCTGAGCACGTAGAGGGGCGTTGCGCCCTCGAAAGCGGTCACCCGCAGGCCGTGCGCTACCGGCTCGACCTGCGTGCGCCAGTCAGCGGTGTGGGTGTTGCCGTGGTGGTCGCGGTGATTGACGATGGCCTTGATGCTCAGCGTCAGCGGGGCGGTGGCGCGGCGCAGGTCGTAGCGGACGTAGGTCGTGTTGGCGTCCTGCTGCATCCAGGCCCGCTTCTCCAACAGCGCGTCACTGCAGGCGAAGGTCCACACCGGCGTGGTGCCCTCCAGGTGGAAGCGCTCCAGATGATGGAAGCCGGTAGGTTCGACCAACCCCCTCCCCAACCCTCCCCCGCCTGCAGGGGAGGGAGCAGCCCAGCGGTTGGCGAACAGCGGGTAGGCGCGGCCATCGTAGGTGGCCGTCTCGTCCAGTTTGCTGAGCAGGAGGGTGCGGCCCAGGGGCGGCTGAAGCGCGGCGATGAGCAGGCCGTGATAGCGGCGCGTGGGCAGGTTGGCGACGGTACCCATGGCGTAACCGCCGATGGAATTGGTCACCAGCCACTCGCGCCGTTCGGCGGTGGCCAGATGGCTGCAGATGTCACGTCCGAAATCGAGCATGGCTCCTCGGATGCTGGAATCTCACCACGAAGGCACGAAGACACCCAGAAGGCGACCTATTCGTCGTCCCCCTCAATCAGGATGGCCCGCGCCGGCGCGCCGTCGCCGCCGGCGATCTTGAGCGGCAGACAGACGAGCTGGTACTCGCCAGGGGCGACTCCGCTCAGGTTCAGTCCTTCCAGGGCGACGACGCCAGCGGTCAGCAGGACGTGGTGCGCAGGCAGGGGGTCGTCGAAAGGCGCGACGGACAGGTAGTCCACGCCCACGAGGCGGACGCCGCGTGCCACCAGCCAGCGTGCGCCGTCTTCCGTGATGGCGACAAAGTCTGGGGCAAACTCGCGCTCGCGGCGCGCCCAGCGGTCGGAGTTGCGGGTGCGGAAGAGCAGCCGCTCCGTGCCCGGCGGGATGGCCAGCCCTTCCAGCACTTGCGCCGAGAGGGCGTCCACCTCCAGGACCTGGACGACCCGCGCTGGCCCCAGCAGCACGTTCAGGTCGAGCGCGTCCACGGCCGATCCGTTGGGGATGAAATGCACCGGCGCGTCCACGTGGGTGCCGGTGTGCGCGCTGATGTCCAGGCGAGACACTGTGTAGGGGTCGCCTCTGTCCAGGTGGGCCGGCTGCGTGATTCTCACCGGCGGATCGCCGGGCCAGACGATCAGCGTTTCGGAGATGGGGAGCGAGATGTCGTGAA
>JACNHM010000455.1:13314-27679 GCA_014383605.1 Chloroflexota bacterium | reverse complement strand
AAATGGCGTACATGTGGCTGGTTATGCGCCGATCACCCGAGTTTCAAACTATGCCTCCACAAAGACCCGGGGCCCATTGCCGCCCTACGCGCTCAAAAACCGAAACGGTTGCCCACCGTCCTGACCAAAGAGGAGGTGCGCCGCATCCTCGGCCAGTTGTCGGGCACCCACCAACTGGTGGCCATGCTCCTTTACGGCAGCGGTCTGCGGCTGATGCCCTGATGCCCTGATGGCCTGATAGTCCTTAGTCCTTGGTCCGTCCTGGTCCATGGACCAAGGACTACCTGACCAAGGACCACCAGACCAAAGATGTCAAAACCACCATGATTTATACTCACGTCCTCCAGCGCGGCGGCCTGGCCGTCGCAGCCCGCTGGATGGGTAGCTTATCCTGGCTGAGGGTGGCTCCTCACACCACGCCCTCTCCCCGCAGCCGCGCCACGTCCGCCGCGCTGTAGCCCAAGTCGGCCAGGATCTCCTCCGTATGCTGGCCCAGCAGGGGAGGCGGCCGCCGGTAGCTGACCGGCGTCTTGGACATGACGATAGGGCAGCCCAGCGACTTCACCACGCCGCTGAGCGGATGTTCCAGCTCGACGATCATCTGTCGCGCCAGCACCTGCGGGTCGTTCAGCGCCTCGTCCACGTGGTTGATGGGGCTGCAAGGGATATCGGCGGCCGTGAGAACCTCCAGCCAGTGATCGGCGTCGTGTTGCAGGAAGATGGGCTGCAGCAGCGCGACGAGTTGCTCCCGGTGCAGCAGCCGGTCCGTGTTGCTGGCGAAGCGGGCATCGTTCATCACCGTGTCCTCGATGCCCAATGCCCGGCAGAAGCGCTGCCACAGCCGCGGCGTGCCCACGCCGACGATGAAGAACTTGTCCCGGGCCCGGAAGGGCTGGTAGGGGACGATGGTGGGATGCAGGTTGCCCAGGCGGGGCGGTCGCTCGCCGGTGGCGAAAGTGTTGGCGGCCACGTACGACAGCCAGGTGATCTGGCTGTCCAGCAGGGAGACGTCCAGCGTTTGCCCCTCGCCCGTGCGCTCCCGCACCAGCAGCGCCCCCAGGATGCCGATGAGGGCGTAGATGCCGGCGCTGATGTCGGCGATGGCCGTGGGGAAACGCATCGGTGCGCCGTCCGGCTCGCCGGTGAGGGCCATGGTGCCGCTCATGGCCTGGGCCAGCACGTCGTAGCCGCTGCGGTCGGCGTAGGGGCCGCTGCGCCCAAAGCCGGTGATGGAGCAGTGGATGAGCCGCGGGTTGCGCGGCCGCCAGGTGGCGGCGTCGAGCTCGTACTTCTCCAGCGAGCTGTGCCGCGGCAGGTTGTTGATGAAGACGTCGGCCTGTTCCAGCAGCCGGTGCATGATGTGCTGCCCCGCGTCGCTGGCCACGTTGAGAGTCAGGCTGCGCTTGTTGCGGTTGCAGCCGAGGAAGTAGGCGCTTTCCCCGTCCAGGAAGGGCGGCCCCCAGCCGCGCGATTGATCGCCCACGTCAGGTCGCTCGATCTTGATCACCTCGGCGCCCAGGTCGCCCAGCAACATGGTGCAGTAGGGCCCGGCCAGCGCCTGGGTGAAGTCAATGACGGTGATGCCCTCGAGAACAGAGGATTGGGGGGATAAGCCAGGTAGTGGGGCCATTTTGACCTCTTCCGCAATTGAGCTATAATAAAGGTGGTGGCAGCCTATCTGACGCCACCATGGGGATACCCGGATTCAGACTCAACGACAGCACATCAGCAGGTACGAGCCATGGACACGCACACCAGCACACAAACTCTACAAACGACCCAAAACCGCATTCTCGCTCTTCTTGGCGATCTGCCATCGGAGAGCTTGACTGTCGTCGAGCAATTCGTCAGGTTCCTGCGCGAGCAGGCCCGCACGGCCCGACCCGTGGTGATCACTCCGACTGAGGAACCTCCGCCTTTTCGCTATCCCACCGTGCCGCTGCCGCCATCTGTTCTGGATGGTCTTGTTGGCATCATGCCTCCCGTCGGCGGCGATGCCCTGGCGGACACCGAAGCACTCTATGACGAGGTATGATGCATGGAGGTAGTCATTGACTCGTCGGTGTTAGTAGGATTGCTCGACATAAACGATCTGTGGCACCGACAAGCGGTGGTTCTGTGGGATACTGTCAAAGCAGCCGGTCACATTGGCGTTTTTTTCGACTGTGTTGCTGCCGAAGCCATCAGCGCTGCTGCCCGACGGCTGCATGAGAAAGGTCGCTCGGCTGAGGTGGAAGCCTTGCTTGACCGGTTGGATGCTCAGGTGCCCAACGGAGCCATCACTTGGATTCTGCCTGATGTCCCGCGTCTGTACCCGGCAGCGCTCGACCTGATCCGCTCTTCTGCTGGTGCCCTGAACTTCAACGACGCCCTCATTGCCCTGGCCTGTCGCGAACGGGGGATCCCCGCCATCGCCAGTTTTGACTCCGACTTTGATCAGGTGGCCTGGCTACGCCGCCTGGCTCGCCCCGAAGATGTGACCCCCTGACCTCATCTGTCGGAGAGCGACGGCACCTTGCCGCCGCGGGTGACCTTGATCACCTCGGCCATGATGGTCAGGGCGATCTCCGCCGGCGTCTTGGCGCCGATGTCCAGGCCGATGGGGGCGTACACCCGCCGTAGTTTCTCCCGCCGGATGCCCCGCTCTTCCTCCAGGAGTTCGAACACCCCACGCACGCGGCGGCGGCTGCCGATCATCCCCAGGTAGGCCAGCGGCGCGTCCATGATCTCCAGCAAACATTCCACGTCGTGCTGGTGGCCGCGGGTGATGAGCACGACGTAGGTGTCCCGATCCAGTGGCAGCCCCCGCAGCGTCTCGGCCAGTGGCCCGGCGATCACCCGTTCCGCCTGGGGAAAGCGCTGGCGGTTGGCGAACTGGGCGCGGTCGTCGAGCACGGTGACGGTGAAGTCGCACAGCCGGCCCATCGCGGCCAGCGGCTGGGCGATGTGCCCCGCACCGACGATGACCAGGCTGGGTGGCCTCTGCTGCACTTCCACGAAGACCTGGAACCGTTCAGATGGCAGGACATTCCCCCTCCCTCTGGCAGGGGGAGGAGTTTCTCGTCCCCGCTGAGCGCCTGGGGTCTGGGCATCATCCCTCGCATAGCCGCATACAGCCCTGGGCTCACTCTCCTTCTGGGGTTCCATGTTCAGGGCCACTGTCTCGTTGCCGACCGGGGAGGGCAGTGTTCCTTTCGCATAGCACAGGAGCCTGTGCTGTCGCTCCTGCAGCGCCTGGCGGGCGTCGGCCAGCACCTGTGACTCCCATGCGCCCAACCCCAGACTGCCCAGCGGCTCCCGATCCGCCCCGATCACCGCTTTGTGGCCTATGACATGGGCCTCCTCCGGCGGCGCGGAGACCACCGTCGCCAGCGCCACCACCTCCCGCGTCGCCGCGGCGTCCAGAACCGCCCCTAGCTTCGTGTAGTCAAATTGCCGATTGGGAAACCGTTCCACGAAAACGTCCATCACGCCGCCGCAGATGGCTGCGCTTTCCATGGTCACCTCGCCGGTGAGGTCCACCGACACGATGCTCGGCTTCCCCGTGCTCAGCACATCCAGCGCCATGCGCATCACCGCCGCCTCGCCGCAGCCGCCGCCGACCGTGCCGGCGTGCTGCCCTGCGGGATGGATGATCATCTTGGCCCCCACCTCCCGCGGCACCGAGCCTCGCACGCCGATCACCGTGGCCAGGGCGACCGTTTCGCCTCTTTCCAGGAATTCTGAGAGCTTTTGATACATGGAGGGCCTGGTTCCAGAGCGACGTGATGCGTGATTCGTGAAGCGTGAACATTGTCCTTCACGTGTCACGCATCACGGATCACGACTTGCCCGATCCGGCAGGACTCGTGTTGCTTTTCTGCCGGGAGGCCGAATCTCGTGGTCTAGTACAGGAACATCGGCTTGCCCAGCGTGTGCAGGATCTTGGGGCGATACTCCTCGACGTCGTACAGCTCGCCCACGTCCACCTGTTTGGTGCCTTCTGTCTTCCTGCCGATAGGCACGTGGGTGTAGACGCCTGATTGCAGCGCCACCATGCGGCCCGTGGCCCCGCGCTCGATCAGGTCCATGGCCATGTTGGCATAGTTAATGGCCACCATCAGATCCAGGGAGTCGGGTTCGCCAGCACGCATCAGGTAGCTGAGCCGCTGATAAAGCGTGTTCTCTCCGGTCAGCTCCCGCAGCAGCTCGGAAGTCATCTCGCCGATGCCCCCCAGTTTCTTATGGCCGTAGGCGTCGGGCTTGCCGGCTTCCACAACGTCGCCGCCGATCATGGTCGCCCCCTCGCTGATGGTCACCATCACGTAGTTGCTGGGGTTCTCGCGCTTGTCTTTCAGCAACAGGCGTGCCAGTTTCTGGGGATCAAAGGGTACCTCGGAGATGATGGCCCGCTCCACGCCGGCGAGGTAGGCAGAGACGAGCGAGGTCTCCCCGGAATGGCGGCCGAAGAGTTCGATCACGGCGATGCGCTCGTGCGAGCCTGCTGAGGTGCGCAGAGCGTGGATGAAGCTGACACTGCGGGTCACGGCGGTGGAGAAGCCGATGCAGTAGTCGGTGCCGAAGACGTCGTTATCCATCGTCTTGGGGATGGCCAGAACGGGGATCCCCTCCTGGTGCATGCGCGCGGCGTAGCTGAGGGTGTCGTCGCCGCCGATGGGAATCAGTATATCTATGCCCAGGTGCTCCAGCACACGTAGCACGTGGGGTGTCAGGTCGAAGCGCTCCTGCCCTTCCGCCAGCGGTTCCAACTGCGGACGCAGGAACTCCGGTATGCCGGCGCGAGACACGTTGCTCGGGTTGGTGCGCGAGGTATGCAGGAAGGTGCCACCGGTGCGGTCAATGGTGCGCACCTTGGCCTTGTCCAGTTCAATGACTTGCTTTTCCTGGGGGCTATCATCCTCCAGGTTGTAGAACAGGGGTCCCGACCAGCCGCGGCGAAAGCCGAGCACGCGATAGCCGGCATCAATCCCCCGGTAGACGAGCTGTTTCATGCAGGGGTTCAGCCCCGGCACATCCCCACCGCCGGTGAGAATGGCAATGGTTTTCTTCTTTCTTGACATGGTGATACCTCCATGAAGTTGTGATGAATGATCGCACCGGTCGAACGTCGGCGGCATTTTACCATTGGTGGGCGGTGCTTGACAAATGCCTCAGGTGGGAAGCCGAGCCGCAGGGCTTGTGGACAGGCCCAGCCGTCGCAGGATCTCCTGGTAACCCTGGGAGATGAGGCGCGTCAACTCGTCGGCGCCGTCGCGGTAGGCCTCGATGGGCAGGCCGTAGGGGTCTTCCACGTCGCCGTGTTCGCCGGCCATCTCGCTGAGCAGGAACACTTTCCTCAGTGCGGCCGGCTGGATGTGGAAGATGGAGCGGCGGTGACGTTCTTCCATGGTCAGGATCAGATCAGCGGCCGCGACGTCGTAGGGCCGTAGCGTGCGCGCCCGGTGTTCGCCGATGTCCACGCCGCGCTCGGCCATCACCCGCACCGCGTGCGCGCTGGCCGGTTCACCATCCAGCCCCCACGTGCCTGCCGAATGGACCATCACTTCGCCAGCCAGCCCGTCGGCGGCCAGACGCTGACACAGCAGCCCGGTGGCCACCGGCGAGCGGCAGACGTTGCCCGTGCAGACGATGAGAACACGCTGGGGCCGCGGCGCGCTGCTGTTTGACGTGGTCTTGTCTGTGTTCACGCTTCTCCTCTCTCCAGACGTCACGCTCCAGTAGTCGCCCCCATTGTACCCGCGGTGCTGTGAGATGTCAACCGGCGACTTGCCGCTTTCAGTTGGCGGTGATACAATGCTCGCCGCCTTGGACGTCGAATGCGGAGGGGGGTCATCTGCCATGCGTAGAGTTGTCATAACTTTCTGCAGCGTCGCTTTGCTGCTGGCGCTGAGGGGCGGGGGCGCTGTCGCCCTGTCGCCAACGACGGCGTCGCCGGCGCAGGAGCTGCCTGCCCATCGCCCGGGGGCGGTGCTGGTCAAGTTTCGCCCCGGCGCTGATCGCCTGGCTCAACAGAGGCTGCTGGCAGCGCTGGACGCAGAGCCGCTGCGGGAGCTTACCGGGATCGGCGTGCAGGTGTTGTCTGTGCCCGTGGGCCAGGAAGCAACGGTGGCCGCCGCGCTGCGCCGCGATCCCAGGGTTGCCTACGCCGAGCTCGACTACATCGCCCACGCTGCACGGCTGCCGGACGATCCAGAATGGAACCGGCAGTGGCCGCTGCCGGTGATCGAGGCCCCGGCCGCCTGGGACCTGGTGGTCGGCGGAGCGGAGCAGGTCATCGCCATTGTGGACAGCGGCATTGACCTCGATCACCCTGACCTGGCCGCCAAGCTATGGGTCAACGCGGGCGAGGTTCCCGCCAATGGCCTGGACGACGACGCTAACGGCTGCGTGGACGACGTGTACGGCTGTCGCTTCTATCAGTGGTGGGATGGCAGCATTGGCAAGTGGGTGCCGCGGCAGGACGGCAACGTACAGGACGACTTCCGGCACGGCAGCCACGTGGCCGGTATCGCCGCCGCCGCCACCGACAACGGGGTGGGCATAGCCGGCCTGTCCTGGGGGGCGCGGCTGATGACGGTCAAGGTTTTGAATGAGTACGGGACCGGCTACTATTCGGACATCGCTGCCGGTATTGGGTACGCTGCCGACCGGGGCGCAACGGTGATCAACCTCAGCCTGGGCGGAGAGGCCGCTTCCAACGTCCTGCAAGACGCGGTGAACTACGCCCACGAGCGGGGGGCGCTCCTGGCCGCCGCCGCCGGCAACAACGGCCACCAGGGTCAGCCGGTGCTGTACCCGGCGGCCTGCGAACACGTCATCGCCGTGGCCGCTACCGACCAGGCCGACGCCCGCTGGTACCGCTCCAACCGCGGCCCCCGGGTAGACCTGGCCGCGCCGGGGGTGGACGTCTACAGCACCTCGGCGTTTGGCTTCTACTTCACCCAGAGTGGCACCTCGGTGTCCACGCCGCACGTGTCCGGACTGGCGGCCCTGCTGCTCTCGCTGCAACCCTGGCTCACCCCCGATGAGCTGGAGACCCTGCTGGAGCAGACCGCCGACGACGTGAACGCGGCCACGTTCCCTGGCTGGGACGAGGAATTGGGCTGGGGGCGGATCAACGGACGCCGCGCGGCCGAGGCGGCGGCCGCGCCGTTGCATCTCACTCTCTCTGCTGAGCCGGACTGGCTGCCGCCGGACGGTGGGCAGGCGCAGCTCACCGCCCGGCTGGCCGACCCGCAGGAGCGACCGGCCGGCGGCGGCGCGGTGATCCGTTTCAGCACATCACCATGTGCTCCCGCTGGATCGCCAGATCCAGCGGAATCGCCAGATCCAGCGGAGTGGCGGCGGATTGCCCAATCCGCCGCCAACAATCGTGATCTGCTGAGTTTCGCCGGCGATGGGGCCGTGATTACGCCCGCGCTGAGCCTGACGCAGGGCGGCGTGGCCACGGCGACGCTGAACTTCGGGGGCGGCGATGTCGGCAGCACCGTGGCGGTCACCGCCACCTTCGGCAGCCAGAGCCGCAGCCTGTTCATCCCCGTGGGCGAACTTACCCCCACGCCGACCGTCACGCCGTCTGCAACGCCCACAACCACAGCGACTCCTACACCGACCGAGAGCGCGACACTCACGCCCACGCCGACGGCCACACGCACCCCGATATCAACCCACACCCCTACCAAGACGCCAACGCCTACTCACACCCCGACACCAACCCGTACGCCCACACCGCCGGCGACCCATACCCCAACACCGACCTACACGCTGACAAACACGCCCACCCGCACGCCGACCAAGACGCCGACACGGACACCGACGAACACACCAACTGATACGCCAACACCGCGCTCAGCGGAGGCGCTGCGCGCTATCGCCCCGCCTGTCCTAGACGGCGACCTCAATGAGTGGGCGGCCATCCCAACAACCATCCTGTCTCAGGGCACAGCCCGCTGGGCTGACTACCGGGGAGCCCCTCCCCCCACCTGGCAGGACGCCAGTCTTGTCTTCCAGGCCATGTGGGACAGCGACCACGTCTATTTCGGCTTACACGCCAACGATGACGTGCTCGTGCGAGACAGCGGCGACACCTACTGGCAAGACGACATGATCGTCATCTGGGTGGATGGAGACGGCGACGGAGAGCAGCAATCTCCCTTGTATGACCATCAGTACGCCTTCATGACCGATGGCCTCGTGAGAGACTGGAATCAACCAACGGATCTGCAGGCGGCAATGCAGATAGTGACCGGGGGGTGGGATGTTGAGGTGGCCGTGCCAGCCTCGCACTTCCCGCCGGGCACGCTGGTAGAGGGCAATCACATACGCTTCACCTTTGGCTATTCCGATGACGACGATGGTGGAACCTGGGAGAGCTGGATGGAGTGGGAGGGGTACGGCAACAACAACGATACTGCCGAACACTACGGCTACCTGCTGCTGGGCGGCCCAGCTCCTACACCAACGGCCACAGCCACGCCCACGGCGACGGCCAGTCCGACACCCACATGGACACCCACCGGCACGCCCACCCCCACCGCCACGCCTACCGGGACACCAACCCCCACGCCGACGGCGACGCCGACCTCGACCCCCACGCCGACGCCCAGTCCGACGCCCACATGGCCGCCTACTGGCACGCCCACCGGGACACCAACCCCCACGCCCACGCCTACTGCCACATCAACAGCTACGCCCACGCCGACGCCGACGGCAACGCTGACCTCGACCCCCACGCCGACGCCCAGTCCGACGCCCACATGGACGCCCACCGCCACGCCGACGGAGACGCCCACGCCTACCCCGACGCCCACGTGGACGCCAACCAGCACACCCACGTTCACTCCCACGGCCACGCCAACCCGGACGCCGACCCCGACGAGCACGCCCACGGCCACAGCGACGCCTACCCATACGCCAACCCCTACAGTGACGCTGACGGCGACTCCCACAGCGACGCCCACGCCGACCCTAACACCCACGCCTACGGCCACAGCCGCACCTACGGCTACGGTCACACCCACAGCCACGCCGACGCGGGCGACGCACCTGCACTACTTGCCGCTGCTGCTGCGCTGAGCGTGAGGCTCCCCTCACACGCCAACAGCCGCCGGACTGGCCAGCGGCTGTTGTGCGTCAGCAACGGTTGGAAGTCAGTAGGCTTTCACGGTCCGGGGCGTAGCTTCGGTTCGCAGAGGATGGCCCGCCGCTGATCGCTGTGGTATTCGTAGATCTGATCGCCGGCCTGGAGCCGGATGCGGTAGCCGGGCGTGATCACCTGGGCGTACATCATCCCCAGTTGCGGGCAGCCCAGGCTGGCATCGGACCACTCCACCGCTTCCACGGCCTGCACGGCGATGTCCTCCGCCTTCACCCCCAGCCGCTGCGCCAGGTCCTGGCGTGCTGGTTCCACAGGCGCCGCCACCGGCCCGGGGCGCGGCGGCGCCGGCAAGTCCGAAAACTCCGCCGCCGGCCGGCATGGCACCACCAGCCAGCCGTGCGCCCGGTAGACGTATTGCCGGCCGCCCACAGCAAGGGTGATTTCCTGGCCCTGCACCATCCCGGCAGGAGCTTCCTCTGCCTTTGGCACGCCGGGGCAGCCCAGGTCGGCGGCGGGCAGCGCCATCTCCTGGATGTCCATGATCACGACGTCCTCGGCGTCCACGCCCAGCCGTTTGGCCAGGTCGTGTGCGGCCATCTCCACAGGGGATGTGAACGGCAAGGGCATCGGCGGGCGATCCTCGTTCGGCGGCTGCGCAGCGGGTATGCGCGGGGCGGGTGGCGTGGCAGCAGGTACCGTCGGCGTGGTCTTTTCCGTCATGTCCGGTTCCTCCATGAGTGCGGGTGCTGCCGATGGCTCGCAGCCTGCGCTCAGCAAGAGCACCAGGCTGAGGGCCAGCAGCCCGCGCGCCCAGGCTGTGTGCTTCTTCATGGCCGATCACCTCCGCTGTAAGGCACAGTTCACCTCGCACACATGGGACGTGGGCTGGCCGCGAAAAGCTCCCCGTTCAAGCTTCGAGCCTGGCCGATAGCTGCTCCAGCAGCTCGCCCGCTGTCACGCCAACGATGCGCACGCGCTTCTGCCGGCTGCGTTCGCCGCCTTCGATGCTGATCTGCTGTGGGCGCAGGCCCAGGCAGTCGGCCAGGAAGGCCACCAGCGCCCGGTTGGCCGCGCCTTCCACCGGCGGCGCAGCCAGCCGCACCTTGAGCGCCTCGCCGTGGAGGCCAGCGATCTCGCTCTTGCGCGCCCGCGGCGCCACCCGCAGGGTCAGGGTGATGCCTGCGTCGTCCTCGGTGAGCCAATCTGTGGAGACGTTCATCGGACCCCGCAGTTCCCTCAGCCCCCTTTTATCACAGCAAGCTCAGCAGCAATCGCTCCACGATCTGCAGCAGTATCATGGCCACGATGGGCGACAGGTCCATCCCCACGATCGGCGGGATGACGCGGCGGATGGGGTTCAGCACTGGCGCGGTGATGCGGTCCAGCACGTGCAGGGCGTTGTAGGCCCACAGCGGCAGCCGCATCCGGGCTGCCAGAATCCAGCTTCCCAGCACGTGCAGCAGGATGGCCAGGGTGTACAGGTCGAACAGGAGGGTGATGATGCGCGCAATAGTATACATAAATCAGTCTCTCTCTCCAAAGATGGCCCGGCCGATGCGCACGATGGTGGCGCCCTCTTCCACAGCCACCTCGAAGTCATCGGTCATGCCCATGGACAGGTGGCGCCAATCGAGGTCGGGGAAGCGGGCCGCCAGCCGCTCCCGCAGCTCCCGCAGGGCGACGAAGACGGGCCGCGCGTCCTCTGGGTCGGGCACGATGGGGGCCATGGTCATCAGCCCCTGGATCTGCAGACACTCGAAGCCGCGCATGGCCTCCACCGCCGCCTCGACATCAGCCGGCTGGAGGCCGTACTTGCTGGCCTCGCCGGAGACGTTGACCTCCAGCAGGACGGGCAGCGTGCGCCCGATTTCGCCAGCAAAGCGGTCGAGCCGCCGCGCCAGCTTCACGCTGTCCACCGAGTGCACCAGGGCGTAAGGGCGCACGGCCTGCGCTGCCTTGCGGCTCTGCACGTGGCCCACCATGTGCCAGCGGATGTCATCGGGCAGCCGATCGAGCTTGCTCTCCGCTTCCTCCAGCCGATTCTCGCCGAAATCCCGCAGCCCCAGCTCGTAAGCGACGCCAATGACCTCGACGGGCTGCGTCTTGGTCACCGTCACCAGCGTGATCTCCGCTGGATCGCGGCCGGCCCGCCGGGCGGCGGCGGCGATGCGTTCCCGCACCGCTTGCAGATTGTCTTCGATCTCCGCTATCACCATCATCAGGCCTCTATCTCTGCTACAGCAGGCTCACAAAGCTGAACTGTTCCTCAGGAACCGGCAAGCCATCTTCCTCCAGCGCGGCGATGTACCCTTCAATGGCCTCACGAATGTTGCGGACGGCGTCTTCTCTGGTCTTGCCCTGACTGATGCATCCGGGCAGTGTAGGGCATTCAGCCACCCAGTACCCATCTTCACCCGGGTAGATAATCGCCTGTCGCATCGTCATTCCTCCATTCAGTTCAAAACATCGTCCTGCGTACTGTGTTGCAGGTCTCTTGCGGCGCGAATGATACCACAGCGGATACCATTCCACAAATGACGCGGCTACTCTCCCGGTCCCCGCAGGCAGAGCAGCGCGCCGTGATGCCCCGTGCGGCCGTTTTCGGCGCGGTAGGAGAAGAACTCGTCGCGGTGGCAGGCCGTGCACAGGCCGGCGATCTCGATCCGCTCCACGCCGGCGGCGCGCAGTTGGTGCGCATTCGCCGCCCACAGATCGAAGTACAGCGTCCCGTCAGATTCTTGGGGTTTTGAGCTTTGAGCTTTGGACTTTGGATTTGCCTTGAGCAGGCCATTGTCTGGCCCGAAAGTTGCCTCCACTTCGGCGACCACCTCCGGCCCGATCTCGTAACAGCAGGGACCGATGGCCGGCCCCAGCGCCGCCACCAGGTCGTCTGGCCGCGTGCCGAAAGCTTCCGTCATCGCCCGCACGGTGGCCTGGGCCATGCCGGCGACGGTGCCCCGCCAGCCGGCGTGCGCCAGGCCGATGGCCTTCCGCCGCGGGTCGTGCAGGAGGAGGGGCACGCAGTCGGCGAAACGCAGCAGCAGCGGCACGCCGGGTTCGTCGGTGATCAGCCCGTCGCAGGCGGGGATGAAGCGCCCACGATGCGCCGCGCCGACGCGGCGCACCTCAGCGCTGTGCACCTGCCGCGGCGAGACCACAGCTTCCCGCGGCACGCCCAGCGCCGCGCACAGCCGCCGGTGGTTCTCCTCCACCGCCTGCGCATCGTCCCCCGAAGCCCAGGTCAGATTGAGCGCGGCGAAGGGCGGCTGGCTCACGCCGCCGCGCCGCGTGGACACGGCGTGAACAAGTTCAGAAAAACCGCTCAGGCTGGGAAAAATGTAGAAAGGTATGTCGTTGGCTGAATGGAGCAGCAAAAAGACTGACCTCCCATTCGTGATCTGTGATGCGTGACGAGTGATTCACGGATCACGGATCACGGATCACGGATCACGCATCACGCATCACAGATGTGGTTTCGCAGACTCCGCAGGCGACACAGCCCTCGGCCCCTGGCGGACACGCATACCCCGCCTTCTCCTCCCGGCTCAAGCGCCACTCGCGGCGCAGGAAGGCTGTGCTGACGCCGCTGTCCACCACCTGCCAGGGGAGCGGCTCGTCGAGGCGGCGCTCGCGCAGGAATTCCTCCGCCGTCAGGCCGCACGCTTTCAGCGCCCGCCGCCAGCCGGCCAGCGACAGGCGATCCATCTTCAACAGCGCCTGCGCCAGACGCCGGTCGCCGCGGGACAACACCCCCTGCACCTCCGCCCAGGCGGGGCTGTCCGCTTTCACGTTGATCCGGCTGCCCCGCAAGCGTTGTTTGACATAATCTTGCCGCGCTTGCAGCGTGGCCCCCGGCGTCATCGCCGCCCATTGGAAGGGCGTGTGCGGTTTGGGCACGAAGGGGGTGAGGTTGATGGTCAACCGGCGCGGGAAGCGGCCTTGCGCTTCCCGCACCAGTTCCAGCAGCGCCTCCATGTCCTCGTCCGTCTCCGTGGGGTGGCCGAGCATGAAGTAGAGCTTGAGTTGCGGGAAGCGGTAGGCGGCGGCCCACTCCACGGCCTGCAGCAGGTCTTGCTCGCTCTGCGTCTTGCTGATGACCTGCCGCAGCCGTTCGCAGCCCACCTCCGGGGCGATGGTCAGCGTCTGTGTGGAGCTTTCCGCCAGCGCTCGCACCAGCGTCTCCGTCAGGCTGTCGGCCCGCAGCGAGGAGACGGAGATGCGTGCACCCATGGCCCGCAGCCGCGAGGCCAGTTCGTCCCTGCGGCCGTAGTCGGACACGGCGGCGCTGACCAGGCCGATGCGCTGGCGGTGCTGTAGACCTTCCTGCGCTTGCTCCAGCAGCATCTCCAGCGGCCGCTCCCGCGGCGGGCGGTAGAGGTATCCGGACAGGCAGAAGCGGCAGCCCCGCCCGCAGCCGCGGGCGATCTCGATGAGGTACAGGTCGCCAAATTCCGTGTCCGGCGTCAGCACCACCGAATGCGTAGGGTAGCGGGACAGATCTCGCACCCAACGCCGCTCAACCGGTTTCAGGTTCCAGGTTTCAGGTTGCCAGTTCGGCGTTCGGAGTTCGGCGCGCAACCCCGAACCCCGAACCCCGAACCCCGAACCGTCAGTTCCTTTAAGCTTTGGAGTTTGAAGTTTGAAGTTTGAAGTTTGAGGGATGTAAATCCCTCGTATCTCCGCCCACGCCGCCAGCGTCGTCTCCCGCTCGCCCAGCGTCTCCTGACAGGCGTCCACCAGCGGGCCGATGATCTCTTCGCCTTCGCCGATGACGATGGCGTCGAAGAAGGGAGCCATCGGCTCGGGGTTAGCGCTGATGGCCGGGCCACCGGCGATGACCAGCGGCCAACTGCTGTCCCGCTGCGCGGCCAGCGGCGGAATACCCGTCTGTTGCAGCATCTTCACCACGTGGAAATAGTCCATCTCGTAGGACAGGGTGAAGGCCAGCAGGCCGAAGTCGGTCAGTGGCCGCTGCGATTCCAGGGCGATAAAACCTTGCGAAGGCTCCCAACCTTGGCAAGGTTCGTAGAAGACTCGCTCACAGACGACATCATGGCGAGCATTGAACAGCCGATAGAGCGTCTGCAGGCCCAGGCTGGACATGCCCACGTAGTAGGTGTTGGGATAGATCAGGGCCACGGCCAGCTTGCCGCCCCAATCCTTGAAAATGGTGCCGGTCTCCCGCGCCAGTATGCGTTTGGCTTCAGCGATCTGTTCCCATTTCATGGTGAATTCGCAGTTCGTAAGGCGTAATTCGTGAAGCGCAAC